>CAZARY010000021.1:0-16905 GCA_964487675.1 uncultured Clostridia bacterium
TTATCCTGAAGAATATGACAGTTTAAGGGCTATGTTGGATGAGATGGTGGAAAGAATTGAAGCAGCGGAAGATATTGATGACATTGACACCATCAGCGGTGCCACCGGTACCTCAGAAAAAGCTATTGACGCAGTGGAAAAGACTCTGCTAGAAGGCCCATTTGACGGTACCTTTATGGGGATTTCTACAGTTAGCGCCCGAGGTGGCTGGAACCTGGCTTGGGTTGAGTTTCAAGGAGATGCTATTATAGATGTATCTCTGGAAGAAGTCCAGGAAGAGAATGGCCAATATGAACTTAAAGGCGAAGATTATCCTTGGGATGAATTTCACGAAGCAAAAGACGAAATGCCGGCCTGGTTTGTTGAAGCTGATTCTCCCCATGTAGACACTTATACTGGGGCCACATCCAGTGCGGAGCGGTGGATGGAAGCCGTAGAAGATGCAGAAAGAAGGTCCAGCAGATAGCTCCATTGCATATTATAGTTGGGTCGACGCTTTATTAAAAAGATAAAGGAAGGGTTGGAGCCATCAATGGTTTACCAGCCCTTTCTTTTTTTTACCCTTGATATTTACGTTCAATTATTATTAAATAGATTAAAGAAAGCGAAATATGGTCGAATTACAAGAATTGGGGTGATAAATTGAAAGTTTTAGATAGGGTCCCGTTCAATGATGAGTTTGCCAACCCAATTTATAAGGACTACTTATACAATTACTATAAATTAGAACAATTTTACCGGTATAATCCGTGGCAGGAAGATAGTTACCAGCTAAGAACAGAAATGTTAGATAAAAGAGAAGCCAACCGGCCTGAGTTTAAAAAAGAACTAGCGGCTGTGCTGCGAAACTTTCACCTTCCACTTACTAATAATACTCAAGTTTATCGATCTATTGAGTATTTAGCCAAACCGGATACCTATATCATAGCTGCAGGCCAGCAGCCAGGCGTGTTAACCGGGCCTTTGTACTGTATTTATAAAGCGTTAACCGCAATTAAGTTGGCTCAAGCTATGTCTGCTAAACTGGGGAAAGTTGTCATCCCAGTCTTTTGGTTGGCCTCAGAAGACCACGATTGTTCAGAAGTGAACTGGTATCAAACCATAAATGGCTGGGGAAAGCTCAATGAGCGAGGAGAGCTTGTAGAATATAAGTTTTCACCGGATATGGCTGATCCAAGCAATCTCGGATTTTCCATTGGGAGTTTTAATATAAGTCAAAGTGGTCAATCTTTTTTAGAAACGTATAGATCCATTCACAAAGAGGCGCCATATATAAATAAATGGAACCAAATATTTTCCCGAACCTTAGAGCAGTCAAATACGCTTGCAGAGTGGACTGGTGCGTTATTGCTCAAATTGTTTGGGAAAGATGGGTTGATAGTGATCGACCCTATGTATCCAGGGATAAAAAGATTGTCGGCTCCCGTATTTACCCAGGCTGTAGAACTGGGAAGCAGAACATATGAGGCTCTGAACAGTCAGTCCCAAAAGTTAGAAAAAAATGGCTACAGTAGGCGCGTCAGGCTAAAACAAGGGCATACTGGACTTTTTTATTATCATCACGGTAAAAGGTTTCCGATTCTTATAGATAAAGAAGGCTATAAATTAGAACGGGTTGGGAAAACCTTTTCATTATCCGGGATAAAAAGAGAAATACAAGAATGTCCGGTTAATTTTAGCAGTAATGTGGCCTTACGTCCTATGGTACAGGACTATATTTTCCCCACTTTGGCCACTGTAGCTGGCCCTGGGGAGGTCAGTTATTTCAGTCAATTGAAAATGATTTATGATTTGTTTCAAATAGATATGCCAGTGATCTACCCGCGGGAGAGCTATGCTTTATTGCCGCCTGACGTTCAACAATTGATTTCTAAGTACCAAATATCTCCGGGAAGCGTGTTGTATGATTGGGAACTGGCTAAAAAGTCAGTGCTGCGGGAGCAGGCCCCCGTCGATTCTGTTAAAATAGTTGAAGAAGCAAAAGGGCGGATAAAACAAGAGCATAATAGATTTTTTCAAGAAATTTCTGCTATGGATGCTGAAATATGGAAACAACAGCGGGAGAACTTTGAAAGGATCAGCATTCAATTGGAATATATCCGCAAAAAGTCAGAAAAACTGTACTTTAAAAGACAAAAACAAATGCGAAAAGAATTAAATTACATTAGAAACTTTCTTTACCCCCATGGGAAACTGCAAGAAAGGCAATTATTTGGGGCAGATTTTTTGGTTTATTACGATGAAAAAATTTTGGATTGCATTCAAAAGCTGCCTTTAAATCCTACCTCTATAAACATATTGGCTTTAGAAGATCGGTGAGTTTAACGGCGAAGTAGGAGGTAATACCTAGGTTTAAAAACACTTCTACTTTTGTTTGTGAGATAATAAAAAAGAAAGTGTTTGAGTAAGAGGTTAATGGAGGGATTGTTAAATGTCAAACGTTTTGGATTTATTAGTTTTTGGGCCACATCCTGATGATGTGGAATTGGGAGTAGGAGGTACAGTGGCATTACATGCCCAGGAAGGCTACCAAGTCGGTATATGTGATCTTACACGTGGAGAACTGGGGACTAATGGAACGCCAGAAATAAGAGCCCGAGAAGCAAAAAAAGCAGCCGAGATATTGGGTGCTTCAGTCAGAGAAAATTTATCCCTTCCTGATGGATTTATTAGGGTTAATGATCAAAATTTAAAGAAAGCAATCCAGTTGATCAGATATTTTCGCCCCAAAGTGATATTGGCCATAGATTCTCTAGATGACCATCCAGATCACGTACACACGTCACAATTGATAACAGAGGCAGCGCACCTTTCCGGGCTCTACAATTACCCGGTTCAGGGAGAAAGACATCGCCCGGATAATATTTATTATTACATAGCAGCTAGGCCAAGGGAGCCTGAAATGGTAGTAGATATTTCCCCTGTTCACGATAAAAAAATTGAAGCCATTCTAGCCCATAAATCACAACTTGGTCTTGTTGACTCCCCTGACACTCCGTCAAAATCTACAAGATTGACCCATCCTTCTTTTATTGAACGGATAAAGTCTCGGGATCGGTATGTGGGCTCACTTGCGAACTGTGAATTTGGTGAAGGGTTTATTCCCTACCGCACGCCCAGGGTAACTGACTTCTTCTCCCTAGGAGGTGAATAGCATGAAGATAGGAATTGTATGCCATCCTACTCATGGTGGCAGCGGTGTTATTGCCACTGAGCTTGGGAAACAACTTTCTCAATGTGGCTATGAAATTCATTTTTTTTCCTACCAGGTTCCTTTTCGTTTGGATCGATTTTACCCGAATATTTATTTTCATGAAGTTGAAATGCCTACTTACCCTTTGTTTAAATACTCTCTTTATTCTTTTTCCTTAGCGAGTAAAATAGCCGATGTATCAGAAGAGAATGGGTTAGATCTTATACATGCCCATTATGCGATACCTCATACTGTTTGTGGAAATCTTGCCAGGGATATGCTGCGTCATAAAGGAAATCCGGCGCCAAAAGTAGTGAGCACCCTTCATGGTACAGATATCACCCTGGTGGGAAATCTTCCCTCTTTTTTCCCCATTACCAAATATGGTATGGAAAACAGTGATGCGTTGACATGTGTATCAAACAGCCTTTGCTCTGATACCAGGAAAACATTTGGCATTGATAGGGAGATACAGACCATATACAATTTTGTGGATTTAAATGAATATCGGCCAGAGAGTCAAGAAATTGAAATGAAAGAGATGTTTGCTCCCAACAATGAAAAGCTACTTATCCATATATCAAACTTTCGGCCTGTAAAAAGAGTTGCAGATGTGGTGAAAATTTTTCATCGGGCTCAAAAAGAAATCCCTGCAAAACTTTTGATGGTAGGGGATGGCGTTGAAAAAAACAAAGCTGAAGAGCTGGCCAAACATTATCAGCTAGAGGATAAGATATTCTTTTTAGGAAAACAAGATATGGTGACAAACCTTCTGGCGATATCAGATTTAATGCTGCTGCCTTCAGAGAATGAGAGCTTTGGCCTGGTAGCCCTTGAAGCTTTGGCATGTCAGGTACCGGTTATTGCTTCGAACGTGGGTGGGCTTCCAGAGGTCATAAAAAATGATTGTGCAGGGTTTTTAGCGCCGGTAGGTGAGGTTGAAATAATGGCTGAAAAAGCGGTAACATTATTGCAGGATAATGAAATGAGAGCTAAAATGGGGAACAACGGAAGAAAGATTGTAGAAGAGCATTTTAGTGCGGAAAAAATTGTACCTCAGTATGAAAGTCTATATAAAAAAATCTTAGAATAGAATTCGCTAAACACCACCTTGGCATAGCCTTAAATTTCATCTTTATTAGGAATTAGGAATTAGGGATTTTTGGGAGGTCATCGCATGGAAGCCAAAATGTCTTTGTGGATCCCTGGAGGAAATTTAATTTTAACCCATATGGATGGCAAGGTTACACGCGCATTTTTTCCTGAAACTGTTAAATACGCAGCGCTTAAACATTATTTAAATACCTTACCTGTCAGTCATATTGATTGGTGGGCCAGGGAAATCGAGGCATATTTTTTGGGGCGGCCTGTGACGTTCACTATTCCGATTAAACTCCCCCAAATGACGGAGTTTACTACGCAAGTTTTGAATAAGACCGCTGAAATAAGATGGGGGCAAACAAGATCTTACGGACATATAGCCAAGGCCTTGAACAGGCCAGGCGGGGCCAGGGCAGTTGGACAGGCTTTGGGCAGCAATCCCATTCCCCTTCTCATTCCTTGCCACAGGGTTATCAAAAGCGATGGCACCCTGGGTGGATTTACCGGTGGCATAAAATGGAAGCGCTTGCTCTTGGGATTAGAAAAGGTACATTTCAAGGAGGGATGAAATGGATCCTGTAGCTTTTGAATTAGGTCCCATTACGGTTTACTGGTATGGTATCCTAATCACACTGGGAATTTTGGTAGGGTTGTTTTTAGCTTTGCAGGAAAGCAATCGCCAAGGTCTTAACCCGGACTATTTGATCACGTATTTACTTTTTGCGCTTCCTGCAGCGATAGTTGGGTTGAGGCTTTATTATGTCATTTTTAACTGGGATTACTTTTCTCAACACCCAGGGCAGATAATTGCACTGAGGGAGGGGGGGCTTGCCATACATGGCGCTATTTTTGCAGCCATTTTGGTAGCCGTCTTGTATACTAGGGTGCAGCGCATAAATTTTTGGGCTCTTGCCGATATTTGCGCTCCTAGTTTGATTTTAGGCCAGGCTATAGGCAGGTGGGGAAATTATATCAATCAAGAAGCTTATGGCTACCCAACAGACTTACCTTGGGCGATTGAAATCAACGGCGCCTATCATCATCCAGCGTTTTTTTATGAATCGGCTTGGAACCTGTTGGTATTTGCAGGTCTGCTCTATTTTAGAAATAAATACAGGCAGGCCCAGGGGGAGATTTTCAGTTTGTACCTCATCCTCTATTCATTTGGTAGATTTTGGATAGAAGGGATTCGGATGGACAGCCTTATGATGGGACCTTTCAGGCAGGCACAGGTGGTGAGCCTCGTTTTAATCATAGTTGGCGCTTATTTCTTTTGGAAAAATCGCAAGGAATCAAACAGTGGCATTTATTTGAAAAATTAATTTTAGGATTGGATGCATCGCGAGTAATTTTAGGATTAACTAGGGGAGTTGATGGCCAATGAGTTTGCGATATTTGACTGCTGGAGAATCTCACGGACCGGCTAATGTGGCAATTATTGAAGGTTTTTGGTCTAATGTTAGAATTGACCACCGGTTAATTGACAAAGAACTGGCTAGAAGACAACAGGGTTATGGGAGAGGTAAACGCATGAAGATAGAAAGGGACCAGGTAGAATTTATGGCGGGAATCAGATATGGTTATACCCTGGGGAGCCCAATAGCGATAAAAATTTCCAATCGAGACTATGCCAACTGGAAAGAAGCAATGAATCCTTACCTTGAGGACGATTGGAGAACGGGGAAAACGGAGGGGAAAAAAGAAGCGCTTAGAAGCATAACAAGGCCTAGGCCGGGCCATGCGGATCTTCCTGGTGCAATGAAATATCGACAAAGTGACATCAGGAACATTCTAGAACGCTCTAGTGCCCGTGAAACAGCTGTAAGGACGGCTGTAGGTGCTCTTTGTAAGAATTTATTATACAAACTGGGAATATCCATCAATAGTCATGTAGTAAGAATTGGTGAAATTGCCGAATCGTGTGAAAAACGCAATTTTGCGAGAAAAGACTTGGTCAATAATGGTGTTTCAGAAAAGGCAGATTTGTCAAGCGTTCGTGCCTTGGATGATCAAATAACTCGTCAGATGATTGCCCACATTGATTGTGCAAAGGAGCAAGGGGATAGTTTGGGTGGAAGTTTTGAAATAATAATCGATAATATTCCTCCAGGTTTGGGCAGCCATGTTCATCCAGACAGGAAGTTTGATAGTAGGCTGACCGGTGCCTTGATGAGCTTACAGGGAATAAAAGGCGTGGAAATTGGTGCGGGATTTAATGCTGCTTCCATGCTTGGCAGTCAAATGCATGATGATATCTATTACCAACCGGACAAAGGAATTTTCAGGGAAAAAAACAATGCCGGAGGTATTGAAGGCGGAATTTCCAATGGGGAACCCGTTGTGCTGCATGTGGGTATGAAACCCATTCCAACTCTTTCAAAACCATTGGATAGCGTTGATATTGAAACAAAAAAGGCTTTTCAAGCCCAGGTAGAAAGAGCAGATGTTTGTGCGGTACCCGCAGCAAGTATCGTGGCTGAAAATATTGTCGCTTTTGAAATCACCCGGACTATTAAAGAGAAATTTGGCGGCGATGCATGGGGAGAGTTAAAAGCAAATTATCAAACTTATTTAAACTATTTACATGAAAAATACAACTTCCAATTGAAGATTGAGTAATATTTTTTTCGTAAAATATTCCCGGTAAGCATCTAAAAAAGTTATTAAATCACGT
The DNA here is from genome assembly GCA_964487675.1 of uncultured Clostridia bacterium. Lineage (GTDB taxonomy): Bacteria > Bacillota > Natranaerobiia > Natranaerobiales > Natranaerobiaceae > CAZARY01. The sequence goes on from CAZARY010000021.1 coordinate 6,969, forward strand.
GAGGAGCGATTTTCTTGGGGCATCATTGTTCAGGATTCATGAAGGTAAAAACTGCGGGTCGCACTTATCCTGTGATCATTGGCAGTGAAAATGTAGAGCAATTGGCTGATATGATTCCGCACAATTCCAAAATTATGGTGATTGTGGATCGGGAAGTGCTGAATATTCACCAGGATAAAATAGATCGCCTGGTCACTATTTTGAAGCAAAAGAATAACTTGGTGGTTTTAGAAAATTTGCCGGCTGATGAGAGATTGAAATCACTGCGGAAAGCGGGTGAAATCCTGGAGCTTGCTGCGGACAAACAATTTAATCGCTCTTCATGGTTTATAGGAGTAGGAGGCGGTGTTATTGGTGATTTAGTAGGATTGGTTGCTGGCACTTATATGCGTGGAAGTTATTTGGTTCATGTGCCCACAACTTTGCTTGCCCAGGTTGATAGCAGTTTAGGTGGGAAAGCCGCTGTAAACCATGCCGGCTATAAGAATATAGTGGGTGTATTTTATCAACCTCACGGTGTGGTGACGGATACGGCATTTTTGCAAACACTGCCTAGGAGGGAATTGATTTCTGGTTTGGCAGAAATCTTGAAATATGGTATTCTATGTGACCGAGAGTTTTTCTTCCAAACCAAAAAAGCGCTTAAAGAAGTTCAAAATAATAACTGGTTTGAGCTACCATTTATAGAATTTGTCAACAAATCTTGCGCAATAAAGACAGAATTTATTGAACGAGATGAATTTGATGTAAGTCAAAGGATGTATTTAAACCTGGGACATACCTTTGCTCATGCTCTTGAAGGCGCTACAGGATATAATTATTTTAAGCACGGGGAAGCTGTTTTATGGGGTCTGAATTTTGCAGCCAGGTTAGCCAAAGATAAGGGAATGCTGGTATCCAGGGATTGTAAGGAAATTCAAGAACTGGTTGAGTTGTTAAACCCGCCAAAGATTCCTGATTATGCCAAGGAACACCAATTACTGGCGCAGCATTTACTTCGAGATAAAAAAAGGGCAACGGCTCATATAACAGTTGTACTGCCAGAAAACATAGGAAAAGTGGCGTTAAAAGAAGTGGATGTTGATCAGGTGGTAAAGATTATAAAATCAGGATAATTGAGAAAAAAAGAATCTGATTATCAAGCCAAATCAAGGAAAGCAAATCATATGTTTGCTGCGATGCTGAAGCGAATATTTCTTTGCTAAAGATCATACCAGCGGACCGATTTTGGAAAAGCTGCGTTAACTGTCTGATCGAAGGCAGTGAGGGAGTTTTAGCGCAGCCCAAAGCTCAGGCGCTGGGTACCGCCAGTTCAGCAAAGCTATGAGCGAAAGCATTGCAGCACTAAATGCCACAACCATCCTGATTTAACTTGATAACCATAAAAAAGAAAAGGGCCTATATAGTGATGCTATATAGGCTGGGTATAAATTTTTAGTTATTTATCCGGTCAAATTTTCAGTAGTGAGGTTTTAAGTGTTTTTTTAATGCTTGCTTAGGCAGTCTTTTTTTGTTTGCTCCCTTCCCAAGTGTGAATAAGCATGAATCTGTTCACGAACCGTATCCAAAAGTCTTTCATTTCGCTCAGTCGACATTTCGCTCAGCCAATCAGTCAAATTGATGTTAAAGGTTACTAAAAAACGGAGCGCTTGTTTTGTTCTGGTCAACGCTGTTTGTTTAAAGAAATTGGCTTCTAGTTTATCTTATTGAAGTCACTTGAACGAGGAGTTAAAATGTAAATCAATATACAAACCACTCAACTTAGAAAGGGACTAGGAGGTGTCATCATGCAGGATTTAAAAAAATTGCTTTCAACACTAGCAAGAATCGATGGCAAGGGGTATAAAGCTTATAAAGATATCCAGGGTGCATATGAATACCCCGGTGGGTGTAAACTATTTATTGATTATGTGCAAGGAGATCCCTTTGCAAGTCCTTCTCGATTGAGATTTAGAGTCCCTATGCAGGAAGCAAAATTTCTCCAAAAATATTACGCCAACAAAATTCGAAAGATTGCTTTGGAAGATTATTTAACCCGGGCTTTTAACTTGGCTGCCCGCAAAGTAAATGGCGATCGGGGAACCGGCAAAAGCGGCATGATTGCCATAGATGCTGGTGGGCAAGAAATCTTGGAACGTTCCTCTATGGTGGTTGACGAAAAATATGTAGAAGCGAGATTTGTAGTTGGCCTTCCAGCAAGAGGCAGAAAAATACTCGGAAAAGAAGCTGCTGATATGTTTGAAAAAGAAATTCCTAAGATAGCTGGAGACTCTCTATACTTGAAAGCTTTGGATGTGGAAAAAGTAGAAGCTCACATTGCAACTGCAGAAGATCAAGATTATTTGCGCAATAGATTAAAAGAAATGCAATGTCTTGCATTTGTAGGAAATGGTGCAATCTTGCCTAGAGTGAGTGGTATCGATGACCGGCCTATGGAGGGGAAAAATGTGGTTGACTTTCAAGCGCCTTTTAGTTTAGAAGGTGAGGTAGAACTCCCCAATCGAGGTCAAGTTAAAGGCATGTTTTTACCAGAAGGCGTCAATCTAATTGTAGGTGGCGGCTATCACGGCAAATCAACTTTGCTTACGGCCATGGAGCGCGGTGTTTACAATCATATTCCAGGTGACGGAAGAGAACTGGTGGTCACCCAGAGAGAAGCGGTGAAGATTCGCGCGGAAGATGGCAGAAGGGTGGAAAAAGTTGATATCAGCCCTTTTATTAACAACTTACCCCATGGAGCAGATACCCGTAGATTTTGTTCGGAGGATGCCAGTGGCAGCACCTCCCAGGCTGCGAATATAATAGAGTACCTGGAAATGGGGGCTAAAGGACTGTTGTTGGACGAAGATACTTCGGCTACCAACTTTATGATCCGGGATGTGCGTATGCAGGAACTCGTTGCGAAAAATAAGGAGCCCATTACGCCCTTGATTGATAAAATTAGGTTGCTGTATCAGGAATACAGCGTTAGCACTGTCCTAGTGGTGGGAGGATCTGGCGACTACTTTGATGTGGCCGATAATGTGATTATGATGGATCATTACAAGCCCTATGAAGTGACGGGAGAAGCCCATGAGATTGCCAATCATTATGAGGCCGAACGAAGAGAAGAAGGCGGACAAACATTTGGCGAGATCACACCACGCAAACTTCAAAATAAAGGATTGGATCCCAAAAAAGGCAAAAAGCGAAAAGTTGCAGCAAAAGGACTTTATCAAATTCAGTATGGCGGACAAAATATTCTTTTATCTGAAGTAGAACAGCTGATAGATGTGAGCCAAACCAGGGCCATTGGCGATGCCATTTTTTATATATTCAAATTTTATATGAACGAAGACTTAACCCTCAAGCAAATTATTGATCGGGTAATGAAGGATATAGATGATCAAGGTCTGGACGTGTTGTCAAGTTTTAAAGGCCATCCTGGCGAATATGCGGAATTTAGGCCTTTTGAATTGGCGGCTGCTGTTAATCGCCTTAGAAGTATGCATATTAAGTAAATTGAAGAGAAGAGAAAAATAAGCTTAAATAAAGTGCAGGCCCATAATGATAGCCAAAATGTTTGATTCTCTTTTATGGTTTTTGCTTGTAAAATTACTCACTGAAAGGAAGGCCGAGATGAAAATAGAACTTGCTACGGATAAAATTGCAAAATATGCTTCTAGGGAAAGTGGAGACAGTTTTGAAGTTGTAGAACGACCAAGGGGGGGCATCACTGGAATACTAGCTGATGCCCAGGGGAGCGGGTTTTCTGCTAAATTGACCAGCAATATGGTCGCTGCCAAAGCCGCTAATTTAATCGCGGATGGCACCAGGGATGGGGCTGTAGCCAGGGCGACTCATGACTTTCTATATGCTCAACGCCGTGGTAGAGTATCATCGACTTTGACCCTTTTTTCCTGCGATCTGGCTACTGAAACCCTGGTAATTTCCAGAAACAGTAACTGTCCAACCTTGATTTATTCCCAGGGTAATGTCGACATAATGGAAGAACCTGTAAAACCTATTGGCTTTCATTATTTTGTTAAGCCGTCTATCCATGAAATTCAACTGGCACCCAATATGGTATTATTAAGCTTCAGCGATGGGATCTATCATGCAGGTAAAAATTTTGGCCAACAGTTCCCCCTAAACGAATTAATACAACTGCTTAGGGAATATGGTTTAGAAAATATTGGCCGATTAAGTGAACAAGTTCTTAATCATGCCGTAAAGCGTGATAAGGACAGGCCTCAAGATGATATGTCCGTGATGGCTATGGGGGTATTTTCTGGGGTGGAGGCACATAAACCCAGAAAAGTAAGGGTGACTTATACTTACTGAAATATTAGGGGGCGCCCTTTTGAAATCAACCGATTGTCTGATAGGCGTTTGTGGAAATTGTGTATCCGGTAAAACAACCCTGGTTGAGGGTTTAAATGCCATGGGTTATAAGGCCATCAATATTCCCCAGGAACATTCAGTGGCAAAAACTTTTTGGACACGTAAAAAGCCCGATTTTTTAGTTGTTTTAAACTGCAGTTTAGAAACTGCTCGAAAGAGGCGCAATATTTCATGGGGAGAAGAAAGGTTGGAAGCCCAGCGAAAAAGATTGGCTCATGCGATAGAAAACTGTGACTTATATTTGGAAACGGATCATTTGACCATCCCGGAAATGCTTTGGATAACGGTGGCAACTTTAAAAGAAAATTGTAAATATAAAGTCTAGTCCATTTTTACTTAACATGAATTTTCAGCATGAGTAAAGATTTATATTCGAAGATTGATATTTGATTGACATCGGATGAATTAAACGGGTATAATTAGCTTTGACTCTTATCTTAAAGAGGCTGAAAATTATCGAGTTAGGGGTATTGTGATGATCAAATGGGGCCGTATAGTTATATTACTAGGCATTTTAATAGCGGTCATAGGCGCTGGATGGTTTTCCTATAGACATGTGTCAGAAGATATTAACATGGGCCTAGACTTGGCAGGCGGGGTTTATGTGTTGCTGGAAGCAGAAGATGTACAAGACGATGAAGCAGGTGATGCCGTTGAAAGAGCTATGACTATTATTCGCTCCCGGGTAGATGAATTGGGGGTGACGGAACCCGTTATTCAGCGTGAAGGTGCAGACCGTATTAGGGTAGAACTAGCCGGAGGAGATATTGATAGAGAAAGAGCTATGGAAGTGATTGGTCGAACTGCCCAATTAGAATTTTACGGTTCAGATTTATACCGGGAACTTGACTTGGAGGAAGGAGAAACAATCGAAAATCTAGACGATTATGGATATGAACCGTATTTAACCGGGGAACACTTAGAAGATGCCGGCGTGGGCTATACGCCCCAGGGACGGCCCTATGTCAATGTTGAATTTACCGCTGAAGGGACAAATCTATTCAGGGATTTTACGGAAAAATATCTGCAGGAAAGAATTGTGATTGTATTGGATGGCGAAATTGTTTCTGCGCCCCAAATTCGAAGCGTCATTGCACAAGGGGAGGGTATGATAGATGGCATCCCCACGGCGGAGGAAGCGAGCGATATAGCTTTAATGCTTCGTTCAGGGGCACTCCCCGTTTCACTCCAAGAACTTGAAACCAGGACGGTAGGTCCCACTTTAGGCACTGAATTACAGGAACAAAGCTTGCAAGCGGGCATTTTAGGTTTTGCTCTGATACTTGTTTTTATGATTTTTATGTATCGAGCCCCAGGGATTATGGCGAATATTGCATTGGCTGTTTACTTAATGATTGTTTTTAATTTCTTGGTTAGTTTGGGCGCTACCTTTACTTTACCAGGAATAGCGGGGTTAATATTATCAGTTGGCATGGCTGTGGATGCCAACATTATAATTTTCGAACGAATAAAAGAAGAACTGCAGCACGGTAAAAGCCTGAGGGTTTCTATAGATGCTGGATTCCGCCGAGCTATTCGTACAATCCTTGACTCAAATATCACAACACTTATTGCAGCGGCTGTGCTGTTTTATTTCGGCTCTGGCCCTATTCGAGGTTTTTCTGTTACATTGTCTACAGGTATTATAGCCAGTATGATCACGGCCGTATTATTTACCCGTGTGATTTTGAAACTATTAGTTTCCTCAAGAGTTGTGGCAAATAAAAAGTATTTTGGCGCATAAAGGGGTATAAATGATGCATATAATAACGAATCGTAAAATCTGGTTCTCTGTTTCTCTAGCAATTTTGGTGGTTGGACTTGGGTCACTTTTTGTACAGGGTTTAAACTTGGGCATTGATTTTACAGGAGGAACCATCTTTCATATTCGCATAGGTGAAGATTTTCATGTGGAAGAAGTCCGAGAAATTTTTTTCGACGAAGGAATTGATGATGTGCTTATTCAAGAAGCCACAGATGAGGAAGGCGCAAGCAATGAAGTGGTTGTTAGAACGGTGGCGATGGATGAAGCGGAAAGAAACCAAATCATTTCTGCTTTTCGAGATAGATGGCCGGATATCGGTGAAGAGGATATATTGCGCACGGATACGGTGGGAAGTACCATTGGGCAAGAACTTAGAAGCCAGGCGTTTTGGGCGTTACTGGTGGCTACCGTTGCAATAATTGGATATATAAGCTATCGTTTTGAATATCGCTTTGCATTGGCTGGAGTTGCTGCCATTATTCATGATGCCTTTATCGTTTTGACCGTTTTTTCTTTGCTGCAGGTGGAAATTAACGAACCTTTTATTGCTGCAATCTTATTGATTGTCGGGTATTCGATTAATGATACGATTGTGGTGTTTGATCGGATTCGTGAAATGCTGACCCTGGATAAAGATATGTCTATCAAGGATTTGGTACAGGTAAGTGTCAGAAAAACAATTAGGCGATCTTTGAATACCTCTATTACTACAACTCTGGTTTTAATCAGTTTGTATATTTTTACGGGGGTAACGCTGCGACCTTTTATTCTAGCCCTCTTGCTTGGTGTCATAGTTGGGACTTATTCGTCCATTTTTATTGCGGCCAATTGTTGGTCGTTACTTGCTCAGAAATTTAAAGGCCATGTCTATCAGTATCGTAGAAGTTCCGCATAATAGATGGAGAAAAGACAGGAGGATACCATAAAATGGTCAGCGAGCAGGGAGCAAAATGGCGCATACCGGATTATTCTTTAAAAAAAGTAGACACCCTCAGTGAACAACTATCTATTTCCCCGGTTTTAGCCCAGCTACTGGTTAACCGGGGAATTACTTCTTGTCAGGAAGCCCAGTCTTTTTTATTCCCTTCCTGGGAGGCTCTCCATTCCCCCTGGTTGATGAATCACATGGAGGACGCAGTAAAAACTTTAGAAGTAGCGATTAACCATCAAGCACTAATTGTTGTATACGGTGATTATGACGCTGATGGGATTACGGCTACTGCTTTGCTGGTGGAGTTTTTGAATACATTAGGTGCGCGGTGCACTTATTTTATACCGGATAGATTTGAACATGGCTATGGATTAGCCAAAAATGGGATTGACGCGGTGCTGGCAAAATTTCCAGCAATGCAGCTGATGATTACAGTAGATTGTGGCATCAACGCTTATGAAGAAATTGATTATTTGAAGTCTCAAGGGATTCAAGTGGTGGTTACAGACCATCACGAACCTTTAACGCAACTGCCCCAGGACATCCCCGTTTTGAACCCAAAACTGAAAAATTCCAATTATCCTTTTCATAACTTAGCTGGTGTAGGTGTAGCCATGAAGCTATGCCAGGCTTTTGAAGAGTTTTACTACAGCGACCAGGAAGGAAGAGAAAATAGTTTACATTATGAATTTATTGACCTTGTTACGGTGGGTACTGTAGCGGATCTAGTGCCATTAAAAGGAGAAAATCGTATAATGGTGACAAAAGGGCTGGACCAGGTCACAACTCGCAGGCCCGGATTTCGCGCAATTGCTGAGATGTTAAACCTTTCCAGTGACGAGCTAACCACAGGACAGATCGGTTTCTTAATAGCTCCGCGATTAAATGCGGCAGGTAGGTTGGCTTCGGCAGAAGAAGCTGTAGAGCTGCTTTTGACTAGAGACGAGCAGGAAGCTAAAAAACTGGCCCAAAAATTGGACTGGGAAAACCGGGAAAGACAAGAGGTGGAAAAAAAGATTCTGAGGGAAGCAGAAGATCAGATTGAAAGGGAACAACTTTTAGATCAAGGGCCTGTTTTAATGCTTTATGGAAAGCATTGGCATGAAGGGGTTATAGGTATAGTTGCTTCACGTATTTTAGATAAACATTTTAGGCCGGTCATAGTTTTAACAGAAGGAGAAGGAAAAGTTTTAAAGGGTTCATGTCGAAGTATTCCCGGATTTAATATTGCTGGGGCTTTGAAAGAGTGCGACAAATATCTGGAAAAATATGGTGGGCATGAGCAGGCAGCTGGGTTGTCCATTGCCTACAATCAATTGGAACATTTTCGTTTTGAGATCAATAACGTGGCAAATAGGTGGCTCACGAGTGAAGATTTTATTCCAACGGTTCATTTAGACGCATTGCTGCCAGAGGAATGCTTGAATGCAGATTTGGTGAGAGAAATTGATTTATTAGCGCCTTATGGAATAGGGAATCCGAGCCCGTTAATGGGGTGTGAAAACATGACTGTGAAATCATTAAAAAATGTGGGGTCCAATGGCAATCATTTGAAAATCAAGTTTAAAACCCGAAAGACTCTGGTAGATGGCATTTGGTTTAAAAGTAATTATCCATGGGAAAATATTGATAAAAAGCAAGAGCACCAAGCAGATGTGGTGTTTTCGCCCCGACTTTCTTTTTGGAATTCTTCAGAAGGTGATATCAACTTGCACATAGAGGATATGCGACCTAAATGTCCAAATGAATCGTCTGAGGTTTTGGATTATCGTGGAAAAGATAAACTCCATGTGTTGAAGTCGTTGCATAAGAAAAAATTTTTTCCTATAATCCTAGTAAACACCGGGCAAATCAAACAAAAACTTCAGGAAGAATTTCCGGCTTTTCCTGTATATCGAGTGACAGATATTCGAGCGCAGAAACCACATATGAATACCCCGGAGTTAGCAAGTTTAATAATTTTTGATCTTCCATATGATCCGGAATATATTCAAAACTGGATAAATTATACGGGCACTAGACAAGTTTACTTGTTATATAATGAAAAAGATCGCGCTAAAAATGAAACAATTTGGCGTGCTAATATTCCCCATGAAGAAGATATTAAGTATCTGATCCAGGAGGGCATAAAACTTATAGATGCTAATTTGAAGAAAAAACAACATGGTCATAATTTTAACGATGATTTAAGCCATTGGGTAAAGAAATGTATGGGCTTGACTGTTTCAAGCAGGTGGATTAGAAAATCAATCAAAATACTGGAAGAATTGAATTACATAAGGAATGATGAATATAATGAGCGCTGGGAAATGCTGTCTTTTGGTGAGCAAATTAATGGTAACGGAAATGAGGAGCCTGCACTCAGAAATTCAGCAACCTATCAGGAAGAGAAACAACTGCTCACCCAGCTAAAGTATTGGGAGTACATATTCACTTATGCAAGCGAATCAGCTATGTATATGTTATTATATAGGCACGAATTCACTCCGGAACAGCTTTATCAATTGTATTCTTATTATAAGCTTTGACTTAAGTTCGATTAGGGGACAACCATAATGGGTTGCTGCGATTCTTAAGTGAACGCTTCTTTGCTAGAACAAATCCAGCGAACCATTTTTATTTTGGGACGTTGCTTTAACTTCAAACACACTTCGCAGGTTAGAGAAAAGTGAAAAGCATGTAAAAGAGTGCAGGGGGCAACCGCAATGTTAGATCCCGAACAATTGTTTTTCAGCTTGAAAGAAAAAGTTAAAAGTTATTATCCAGAACAAGCGAACCTGGAAGTGTTGGACCGGGCATTTGAGTTTGCCTATGCATATCACGGTGAACAAAAAAGGGTTTCAGGGGAGCACTATATT
>CAZARY010000022.1:0-16811 GCA_964487675.1 uncultured Clostridia bacterium
AATTTTAGAAAACAAAAACAAATTTAAGCCAAAGCTGAACTACAATGACTAAATACAACGCTGCCGTCACTATCTTCTACCTTGAGATTACACTCCCTGCAGTCTATTCTCATCTTTCCCCTTTTTGAACGTGATTTAATTCTATTGAACTCATCCTCATCGATCCACCTAGTGCCATCCATATCTTCCTTATTATGACAAGCCATCACCAGTAAATATCTTTTATCCACCGTCTCTCCCCCCTTTCAAATGAGAATACGTTAAGATTCCCCTGGAATTTTTGACAGCCTATGCTCTCCCTCTATCTTTTGAGCCAATTTTCGCAAAAATTACACACTTCTACAATCGGGTAAACTATGGATTTTATGGTCAGGCAAAACCCCGAATATTTTAATTAAGCAGTCATAGTCCATAGATATGGATAAGTTTAATTGCTTAAAAAAAAAGCAGCTCCCCCGAATCCTAAATAAAACCTGGAGGAGCTGCTCATCTATTTATCCGATTAATTTTTTTGATAAACATGTTACCAAGATGGTTATCAAGTTAAATCAGGATAAATCCCGTATTTGGTCTTACAATACTTTCGCTCATGGCTTTGCTGAGCTGGCTGTAACCATGCTCCCGATTTTGGGCTGCGTTAAAACGCCCTCACTGCGTTCGGTCAGACAGTGAACGCAGCTTTTCCAAAATCGGTCCGCTGGTAGGATCTTGAGCAATGAAATATCCGCTCAAGCATTGCAACACACATTTAATTTGCTTCCCTGATTTTACTTAATAGCCAAATTAATAAATTTAACAAATTAAGAGCTCAATTTGCTCTAATGATGAATTTGAACTTTTGGGGTCTTATTTTTTAGCCTTAAATGCGGCCTTTGATTATAATCCGGCCTCTTCTAAAGCTTCTTGAGCTGCTTCCATAATAGCCTCACTGTTATATGTTGCCTCAGAAACTGCATCTAAATCAGTCTCACCTGTCTCAATTATTTGCTCCGACAACGCATCCCATGCGCTTTCGAACCTTTCTTCTGTCTCGCTGTGTTCGTTAATCTGAAGGTCAACGATTTCACCATCTTCCACAATAACTGCCAGCTCTATCTCATCATTATAACCTTCCGCAGTACCAACGTATTCTTCGTCCACAGATTCATCCTCATCCACTTCCTCGGCCGCATCCATATCGGGCGCTTCTGCTTCAAAAGCTTGCTCCAAGGCATTCTCAACCGCTTCCATAATACCTTCACTCGAACCTGTTGCTCCTGATACTGTATCTACATCCGTATCTTGCGCGGCAATGATTCTATCCGGTATTTCTGCCCAGGCATCTTGCATGTATTCTTCAGTATCATCATGTTCTAGAAGCTCAATAGAAGTGATTTCTCCATTCGAAACCGTTACTTCTACTTCAATGCCAGGGTTTCTGCCTATACCTTCGCCCACGTAAGTGCCATCAGCCAGTTCTTTCGGCTCCTCTACATCTACTTCCCTAACAAATTGATCTTCATCCAGGGCATTATTGATGGCTTCCATGATTCCATCACTAGACTGGGTAGCACCGGATACAGCATCTACATCCAGTGTTTGTTGGGCAATAATGCTTTCGCTTATGTTCTCCCACGCAGGATATAAATACTGGGGAGAATCATTATAATCCACCAGTTCCAGATCTTCAATGCCCCCATCAACTATGGTGACATTTACAACAATACCTGGATTGCGTCCCACGCCAGTCCCTTGGTAGATGCCATCTTCTAAATCGATGGGCAAAACCACGGCTTTGGAGAGCGCATCTCGCACAGCTTCTCTAATGCCAATACTAGATGCAGTAGCACCGGAAACCGTGTCTACTTCATGGGTTTGCTGCGCTAATACGCGTTCTAACATCCCCTCCCATGCGTCTTCAAAATAGCCCTGGGAGTCATTATGGTCAATTAAATCCATGGAAACGATCTCTCCACCGGAAATTTCAATCTCAACTTCAATTCCAGGTTCTCTTCCTTCTCCAACACCTGTATAGGTGCCGTCTTCATAGGCTATTTCTCGCTCCACACCAACCAGGGCCTCTTGAACTGCTGCCATGATTCCCAGGCTCGATTCAGTGGCCCTAGACACCGTGTCTACATTATGATTATTTTCTTCCACAATTGTTTGGGAAAGCTGCTCCCAGGCAGCTTCCATATAAGCTTCCGATTCGTCATGTTCTAACAACTCCAAATTTTCAATTTGCCCGCCAGAAACAGTAACTTCAACTCTTATACCGGGATTTCTCCCCATACCTTCGCCTACAAAGGTTCCGTCTTCTAATGTGTCCGGCGCATCGGTAATTTCTGGAATGTCTTCGGGGTCTCTTCCCAGGTAATCAGCAGCAATTTTATCTATGCCCATGCGCACGCCATCCGCCACCCCTTGACTGCTCCGGGTGGCATTGCTGAGTGCATCAATATCCTCTCCCACTGTTATTGGATCAAATATTGATTTATCTATAAATTGTTCCTGCCACTCCTCATCGGTTATTCGATCGCCAAGCCCGGGAGTCTCCGCATGAGATAAAATTTCCACGCCTTGAACATTTCCTGCGATATCCACTGCTACCATCATCTCAATAACGCCGCCATAACCAGCGGGTTTCACCACCGCAGCCGCGCCCAATACATCTTCGTCCTCTAAGGCTAGATAAAATTCTTCGCCATCAACTTCTTCAATTTCAAACGCATTGGCTTCCGGAAAATATTCAAACATTCTGTTTTCCATGGTTTCCAGGTGATTCGCTCGAATGACCGGGGCTGTATAAAGATTTGAAAACCCCAGTAAAGTTGCCGCAATTACGGCCACCAAAGTGAGAACCAAAGGTAATTTAGCTAATTGTTTATTATTATCTGACATCACTTAACACCTCCTGGGATGAACATGTGAAATTCGGCACTTTTTTGGCCAACTAAATCAGGTGACTTTTGTATAAATAATTTTTTATGATTTAAGGTAATATAATCTAGTCTTTAGTATAAATGATACGGCTTCGTTTATCCAGCCTTATTTCTTACCTTATTCTTAAAAGAACAACTGATTACGTCAGGTTCTATTTTATTATAAAAAAATTTTTAAGTCGAAGTATACCGAAAATATTGCTCTATTAAACGCCTTGTTGGGGTTTTCTGCTCCTTTTTTCATTCCTTTTTTCGTACCTTCTATTTAGTTCGCTATTTGAGCCCTCATTCCTGGGTAAAATTCTTAAAATCAGGAATTCAGGGTTTACCTGTAGTAGAAATACAGGGTTTACCTGTAGCTAAATCCTGTTATTTTTGCAATAATATAGGTAGAAACGCTTAATATCATTTCGGGGGGTTCGTGGATTTTGAAGAGAAAATATAACCGTTTCAACTTTTATTTATTCGCTTTGGGAGTTTTAATCTTCTGCACCCTGGTGGTTTATATGTATAATCCGTCTTATATTACAAGAAGTGAAGCATACAATACCTCCTCTGAAATCCAGGAAGAAATTTTACTAAATAAACAAACCGCTTCTATTGAGAAAAACCGCTTTAAAAGAGCCTATGAAAGCAACTGGGATGACGCTGCTGGTCACAGCTTTGACGAGCATGAAGATAGAGATACGTCTAAATTAATACTTGCCGTGCCCAAATCTTTATTGTCTAAACACACCCTCCATACGTTTACGCAACTGCTAAATTTTTTAGAGTCAGACACTGGATACCCCATAGCGCTTAGACAGGTAGATTCTTATGCTAGCCTTATGGAACAATACCATGCGGGAGCCATCGATTTTGCTTTTTCAGGACGTTTGTCCGCTGCTTTAATCGAAAAAGAAGGCACCCGCCCCATTCCCATTGCCAGCCCCATCCCTATTGAGGAAAGAAGTTACCATGCCCTTATTGTGGCAGACCAGCAATTAGATGAAAATATCTTTTTTGAACTAGAAGGAAAAGCATTCGCATTTACAGACCCGCTTTCCGCAACCGGTCATTTTTATCCCATGCATCTTATCAACCAATATCAGCTGCCTGTGCCAGAAAAGTTTTTTAGCCATCATTTTTATACGTACTGTCCAAATGATGCGATTTTAAGTGTTTTATCCGGCGTTACGGCTGCAGCCAGCACAAACAGCATTACTTTTGACAGGCTCAAAGAAGACCGGCCCGAGGCTGTGGATGAACTACAAGTTATGCATACCTCAACTCCTATGGATCCTCCCGTATTGATAGCCAGTCCACACGTAAGCTCCCAGATTACCGAAGATTGGAAAACTTTCTTTCAGCGGGTGCATCAAGATGAAAAGGGAGAAACGATTTTAGAGAGCTTAGGTTGGGAACGCCTTATAACAGGGGAAGCCATAGATTATAAACCGTTGGAACATTATGGCGAGGTGTTAGATAATGAATTTTAGCTTCGCTAAAGATTTTGGCATTCGCGAAAAAATGCTGATCATATTTTTGTTGATTGGCGCTGCTTTTGGATTGGCCGTCACATGGTACGCACAACAGCTAATGGGACACTTTTTGTCGGATTACCACCAAAACCAGGGCATTTATCTAGCTGAAAGCATCGCGGCTCAAAGCGAAGATCCGCTCATAAGTGGGGACAGATACCAGCTTTTCAGGATCATCGAACGCACCATGGAGCGCCATCCCGGGCTAACCTATGTATTTTTTTTAGATGCCAGTCAAGAAGAAGTCCTTGTGGATTCTTTTGAATCAGAAACGCCTGATGAAATCGTTCAATTGAATCAAGCAGCATCGGAAAACAACAGCATCCAATCCTTTGATGCCGACAATGAAACCATTTACGATATTGCCGTTCCAGTTCAAGATGGCAATGCCGGGGTTGTAAGAATTGGCTTGTCAACCAGTGAAATTGCCAGCCTGATAAACCATTTAAAAAACAGTCTTTGGCTGGGCACTGTTGGGATGCTTTTGGGCGGCATGTTTGGTATGTATCTTTTTTCCCGTACGATTGTACAGCCAATTCATCACGTAACCCAGGGAGCAGAAAAAGCGATAAACGGTCAATTAGTAGAACCCCCTAAGTCCAACCCCCGTCATGAAATCCAGCAGCTTCAAAATGCAATCTATAAGCTAACCCATTCAACAAGACAGCTCCATCTGGACAAGGAAACATACAAAAATCAAGCAGAGCAAAGCGAGCGCCTTAGAAAAAAGCTCTTAAGCAAAACAATAAAAGCCCAGGAAGAGGAAAGAAAAAGAATTGCCAGGGAATTACACGACGAAACGGGACAATCACTAACCACCTTAAAATTGGCTTTGAAACAAATTGAAACATGCAACAACCTAGAAGAAGTTCGGCAAATGACTCAACAATTAAGAAGTTTAACGGGGAACGTCATCGACGAGGTTAAAGGGATTGCCAGGGACCTCAGACCAAGTGTGCTGGATGATTTGGGACTGGAATATGCATTAAAGAAATACCTTCAAGATGTGGAAAAACACAGCGGCATCCATACAGAATTCTACGTGGTCACAGAAAAAGAGGCGCACCCGGACTCTGATGGAGCAACCAACATATACAGGATCGTACAGGAATCAGTAAATAATGCAGTTAAACACGCAGAAGCCAATAAGATAGAAGTGATCTTCTACAAAAAATCCTCGGGGTTTTCCGTGGTTGTGGAAGATGATGGAAAAGGATTTGACCAGTCAAAAATGGAAAGAATGGAGACAGGCAAAGTTAAAGCCAGCGAAAGTGGCTTAGGGTTATTCAGCATGAAGGAAAGAGCAGCGCTCATTGGAGGCAAACTCACCATAGACAGCGAACCAGGAGAAGGTACCCGCATATATTTTCACATCAAAACCCGGGGCAGGGATCAAGAACGAGGCTGAGTCATAAAAGACCATTAAACAAAGTTTTTCATAGCTCTATTTGAAAATTCAGCGGAGGGAGGCTGGACGTTAAATGACCATTTCAGTTTTAATTGTAGATGATCATGCAGTGCTCGGAAAAGGGCTCAGTATGCTCTTAAGTGCCCAAGAAGATATGGAGGTCTGCGGACAAGCAGAAACCGCAGCAAAAGCCCTGCAACTGTGTCAAGAAAAGTGCCCCGATGTTATCTTGCTAGACTTGTCTTTACCTGATAAGCAGGGTCATGAGGTGATCCCTGAGTTAAAAAAATGCTGTACGTCGAAAATATTAGCTCTCACGATGCATGAAGATGAAGAATATTTTAAACGGGTCATACAAGCCGGCGGCGATGGGTATATTTTAAAAAAAGCTGCTGATGATGAGTTGACTTCTGCTATTCGCTCCATATACCAGGGTGAAATTTATGTTGACAAAGCTTTCACCCAAGTATTAATAGATTTTTACAAAAATCAAGGCAAACAAACTTCAACGCACGAAAAACAAACGTTGAGCCAGCGAGAAAAACAAGTCCTGAAGCTCATTGCCCAGGGCTACACTAACCAAGAAATAGCGGACACTTTATTCATAAGCATAAAAACAGTGGAAACCCATATAGCCAGAACAAAGGAAAAAATCGGCGTCAACCGCCGGTCAGAGATGGTGCATTACGCGATAAAAAATAATCTGCTCGAAGAGAAGGGCTAAAAAAGCATCGATTCATAGGCTTCATAGGCTGACCCTGCTTACCGACCTGAGGTTGCTGCTTTATTGTTCGCAATCAAGAACTGAGACGGACGGTAGATTTTTTTAAGCAAGTGGTGCAAGTTTCTTTTTCTCCAGGAAGTACAAAATATCTGCCGCACTTTTTACACTTCTTTCGTTCCAGGTTGATCAAGAGAGACGTTTCAAATAGTTTTTCATCCGTTTGATAAAAAATCGTGCTTTTTATGGCATCCCTGGGACATGCCTCTCTGCAGGCTCCACAGTGAACACACCGCCAGGGTGCATAATACAATTGAAAAGCCGCCTCTTTTCCCGGTGTTCTTTCTTTCTGTAGAGCATGAAAATGGCAGCTTTTTACACAAACACCACAGCCATTGCACCTGTCCGGGTCCACTTTCAGCTTGCGAAATACCCGGGGAGCCAGATGATAGAAAATCTGCCCGGAATATGCCTTGAGCTGGATTAGGAATAATTGTTTTCCAGCCGACAGCGAGCTCCCCCCCTGGGAAGGAAATAAATCCTCGGCAGCTTCCTTCAGGGTTTTCCGGGTCCCTTGCTGCAGCTGCTGCAGCAATCCCCGCCGGCTAAACCTAGTCACACGGGCAGCCACCTCTTCCCTGGTCCACAAGAGTTCCAAGGAAGCATGCGCATTTGCAGCTTTTAAAAGCTCTGATATTTTTTTGACTGTTTGGATAAAACGGGAATGGGGATGAAATTTGAAGTAGCTGCAAGTTCTGCATTCGCCCATATAAAAACAGAAAGATTTTTTTTCTTCAGCCATTTTTAGCGCCACAGCAAAAAGAAAGTCAGGGTCTATGGAAAATATACAAGGAAAAGTGATTTCTGTTTTCTGATTAGCATGCACACAGCCGATAACCGGATGTTTCCGGACTGCAATCTCGCGAAACCGTTGGTAATATTCACAGCTCCTAGGGCTGAATACCCGGGTGGGGCAGGTACGCACACAAAAATAACACCCCCTACAGCGGTGTGTATGAAGATATATTTTGCTCCTGCCTGTACTTTTTGATTTAGATACTGCGAGCGCATTATGAGGACAGCTGACCACGCATAGGCGACAGGACACCGGATATATCGCCCGGTTAAGGCAACGCTCTTCATTTATTCCTGGAGGTTCCTGACCCAATAATTTTCTGAACAAAAGTCGCTCCCATAGCACTGTTTACCACCAACCATTAAATTCCGAAAAGATGAAGTCCGCTTTTTCCCCTTTAGGAGGTGGAGCCTGGCCAGGCGGTAAGACAATATACCCGTTGGACCACATTAATGTTTTCTGCATACTTGGTTTCTCTCTGGCAATGGGTTCACAATAAAAAAAGCCATCACTGCCAATCCACCCTCTGCCGCGAACAAACCGCCATACACGGGACGTTTTCTTGTGGATGCTTTCTTGCAAGTAAGCGGTTTTACAGCGCGCTGAAATACTGTTCGGAACCTTTTTTTCTGTGCCAGTGCCGGTAAGCAGGGGCGCAAGCAAAGGTGGTAAGTAGCCATGCAGGCTGCAGGATTGCCCGATAAAGAAATGATTGGCATTTTTTTGTATCTCGCTGCGTGAATGGGCGTTCCCGGCTTCATGTTAACGCGCCAAAACAACCGGTTTGCCCCCATTTTCTCCAGTACATGAGGGACAAAATCGTAATCGCCTCTCGAAACCCCACCGGTGGTAATAAGAAAATCCACCAATCCTATTGATTGTTCAATTTTCACTTCCAGTTCATCATAGCTGTCATTCACTACCCCAAAATCAACAGTTTCTTGCCCCAGGCTTCGAATAGCTGCCCCTAGGGTGAAATTATTGCTGCATCTTATCTTTCCGGCCGGCAGCTGCGCCGTGTGTGCCGGTAAAAGTTCGCTGCCAGTAACCAATATCCCAATTTTATAAGGTAGATAAACTTTCGGTTGGCTGATGCCAAGTGTAGCTAGAACACCAACGTGAGACGGCGTTAGATAACTCCCCTTGGCGATGACAGTTTCTCCCGGCTGGATGTCTTCTCCCTGGGGAATAGTATTTGTACCCGGTGCAATTTCTTGGTTCAAAACAACGGTATTTCCATCCGCTGAGCGCTCTACCTCTTCCCAGGGTAAAACAGCATCAAATCCCGGGGGAATCATTGCTCCTGTCATAACTTTTACAGTCGTGCCGGGCAGTTTTTCTTTTTGAGGTATTTTCCCCGCAGGGATCACTTCTAAAATTTTCAATGCCCGGACATTTTCAGAAGTTAGACCTTTTGTTTCCTGTGAATCGAAAGCATACCCGTCTAGGGGAGACCGTGTAAACGGAGGGACATATTCAGAAGATATCACGTCTACGGCCATATTCATCCCCACGCACTCATAGAGAGCTTTACGGCCAATGCGTTTTTGTGGTATTAAAGCGCCAATTTGTTTAGAAGCTTTTTCTGGTGAAATCATGGCCTTGCCTGCCCTTCTTTTAAGTGGATTTTTTGCCTGCTAATGCTGCTTGATAAAAATCAATTTCCCTGTGGTGAAACCCCAACAAAAACATGGCGCCGTAAGCATAAAATTGATGATGCGTGCCGTCTAAGATTTTTTGGGCAAACTCCTTGACCCAATTAGCTGGATGTCGCAAATAAAACGCACCAGCCATATTCAACACGCGTGTTGCCTGGTCTTGGTCCCCTGATTCCAGGTACTGATATTCCCGCTCGGTGAGTTGCGCCAAAAAATTCATTTCTATCGCTATGTGATCGGGTGGTTCTTTAATCTGATCGAGCACTCGAAAGCCAGCTTCACCATAGCAATCCTTTACTGCCATTGTACTTTTGCCCATCACCTGCCCTTTGTCTAAATAATAAGAGCCATAGGGTGGTGCCGTTAATTTGGACGGGCCCACAAACATTTTGCTGTATTCCACCAAAAGTTCTTGCGTATCTTCAATGGTTTCAAGCAAATCACAGAATTCAGAAACCTTACGATCATCTACTGCAGGATATTTTTGATTGGCTTCCCAGATTAAGCGGGCAAACGTTTCGTCCAGCATGTCTTCTTCAGGCTGGTAAAATATTTTGCTGAAAAAATCATAAAAAGCCCAACGAGCCAGGGTGATTTCTTGATTGTAGTGCTGAACCATAAAGCCATCCCCTTCCTTTTAGACAATCCTTCAGGCATCCTGACTTTTAGACAACCCTTCAGTCACCCTAATTGGATACTCTAAAAAAATGAAAAGTCCGAACGTTCAAAGATTTAATAAAATGCTTTTTTGTGTTTTTCTGCTTTTTTTGAAGGAATTGCTCGCTCCAATGCATGTTCTCTGTTTTAAGCTAATCTAAATTAAATATTACAAACTTTCTCTAAATTAAGTCTCAGGCTTATATTGCCGAACGTAATATACCTTGGGTTCTGTTTTTTCATGTTCTTTCAACCTGGACGCCCTATGCCTGCTGAGCAGTTGAAATACCATGGAATTTTCATCCTCCAAATCACCAAAATAACGGGCACCTGAAGGGCACGCCTCCACACAGTAGGGTTGCAGCCCTTCTATAATTCTATGATCACAGAAAGTGCATTTTTCCACGACTTCCTGGGGGCGTACTCCGGCATAGGTGCGGGCACGGTTGGGATTGTAATAGGGCGGGATAAGTTCGACTTCATCTCCTTCGCCGCCGTTTTCATTATCATTTTCATCTGCATCATTGGCATTGTTGCTGGGAACAGGGGCAACTTCCGGTTCTTCGCTGCGGGCTTTAACTGCCTCAAGCAATTCCCGCCCTTTGCTGTCCCGCCAAAATTGGTGCGCTTTCTCGCTGTTGAAAAAAATCACACCATAAGGGCAAGCATTTTCACATTGACGACATCCAATACACACCTGGGCGTCTTGTAGGGTAAGTCCATCTTCAGTTTTATACATAGATTTAGGATCCGTTGGGCAAACTTCCACGCAGGGAGGATTGTCACAGTGATTGCATAACGTGGGAATGTATTCATAACTTAAATCGGGAAATACGCCCCTAGTTTCATGGGTATAATCCGCCCATCGAAAACCTTCGGGCACGTTGTTTTCAATTTTACAGCTTATAGCACAAGCACCGCAGCCCGTACAGCGATGCAAGTCTATCACCATAGCATATTTTGTCAACACCAGTCACCTCCTGTTTTAATCACTTTCAGCCCTTTTATGATGCTGTAACTTGTCAGTCACAAGCAAGCATGCTAGTTGATCATTCTTAACATGCCCACCCAGCTAAAGCTGTGGCCTTTTTGCTGTAGTTTCAGTAAGTTATGCCGGGTAAACCTTTACCCGGGTATGGGAATAAAATACACTGCTGCCGCTCAGCCGTTCATAGTCCGCTACCAGGATTTCATTATTGTTGCCACCCCGCGGGATCCCGCGGTCAAAGTTATCTGTAGCCACCCGTCCATAGGCCCAGTGCCCCATACCAAAGGGCTTTGCCAATACACCTGGTGGGACGCCTTCCCAATGCTTAGAATAACATTCTATCCTTCCAATCGGCGATTCCACAGCAATTTTTTCATCATCGGGGATGCCAAGTTGTTCCGCATCCTTGGGATTAATTAAAGCCACATCTTTATCTTTCTCTAATCCCGGGGTTACATCATTAAATTCAAAATACCAGTAACAATTAGCAGACCGCCCTTCCCGGTTAAGCCGGTTTTTAAAGTCTACGAACACCAGTGGGTATTCTTCTGGATTTCCATAAACATAAGGGGCTTCATAATGGGGCACAAAAGCCCGTTCGCCCCTTGCTTCGTATTTACAAGCCTCTAACACTTCATCTACAGTCACATCATGGTTCTCTGCGTGCGCCTCTAAAGCTTCTTTTAAAGTTTCACTGTAAAATTCGTACTGGTCAGTGGCAGTGCCAAAATTCCCCCAGAGTTCTCTATATTCGTAAGGGTCAGAGTTCCATACGCCCACGTATTTAAAATCTTCCCAGCCGTCAAATCGATCGCCGCTTTCGTATTCGTCAGGGTCCCAAATAGGCTGCAGGGTTAACTTGGTTGCGTACTCGGCAAATTCCATTTCATTGGTGGGTTCTGTTCCTGTTTCGGGATCTTTAAAGCGTTTATAATGTTCCAGTAAGTTATCAAAACCTTTTTCTGCCAGTTTTTCAGCTAAAAGCCACTGTACTTCAGCTTCCGGTTCTTTCACATCGAAAAAGCGTTCTATCATGGGGCGGGCCAGCCATAAATGTGTATGACGATTTCCCTTTTGGTTCAAAAAGCCCCATTGTTCAAACATGTGATGCGTCGATGGCAGTACAACATCCGCATAGCGGGTCATCTCCGATTCATGCGTGACCATGTGGACCACAAAATCAACTTTTTTCAGGGCTTCCTCCCAGCGCTGCACTTGTGGGGAGGAAAAAACAAAATTGTTCCAATAGCCCATAATCATTTTTATATCATAAGGATCTTCCTTCAAAATCCCATCTGCCATTCTGTTGGTCACCACACCACTACCCGGTACGCCTTCTTTGAGCGCCGGGAACTCCAGGTAACCACGCTGGTCAATTTTTTGATACCCAGTTTTTTCCTGTGCGTTTTCATCCATATAATCGGATGGATCAGGAAAATCCCTGCGGGGGACGCTGGCCCCTCGTAAAGTGCCGCCTTCATTATCCACTGATCCCACCAAGCCATTGAGGGCAGACACTGCCATAGCCGTATAACCACCTCGAACCTGCATGGCAGGACCACCACCCATCCAAACCATGGCATGAGGGCCGTTTTCAGCAAATTCCTTAGCCACGCGTTCAATTTGTGTACTGTCTATCCCAGACCTCTCAGCCGCCCAAGCAGGAGTGCGGTCTTTAAGCTCAAGATTCCACCAGCGAACCAACCCATGGGTATAATTTTCTTCAAATGTGTTTTCATCTACCGTTTCCCCTGCCAGAAATCTATTTTCACCATCGGTAAAATCTCCAACAAATTCACGGTTCCACAGTCCCCTCGTTAAAATAACATGAGCCATTGCAACAGCTACAGCGCCGTCTTCAGCAGGTTTTACCGGCAGCCACTCGTGGGCTTTAGTGGCGGTGGCTGAAAACCTGGGTTCTACCACGGCCACTTTCGCTCGTTCGAGAACATCCGGCCAAACGCCCAAATAGTAAGAGATTTGCCGATTCGAAGAAAGAGGATCCGCGCCCCACAAAATAATGTAACTCGTGTTCTGGACATCAAAATCCCGGTAATTCCAGTACCCTTCCGTATAATAGGGCCCAAATTTTTCTGCCTCTGCACAAATAGAGCTGTGAGAAATATTATTAGGCGTGCCAATAATGGCGGGAAAATGACTGTATAAAATATCTCTTAACTGGGTATAGCGCCCACGCTGTACCGAAATTTTATGGCTCTCGTCTTGCTCCCTTAATTCAATGATTTTGTCAGCAATCAGGTCCATGGCTTCGTCCCAGGTCACAGGAACAAAGTGGGGGTCCACTCCGCGTCCTTTTTCGGTGTTGGTGCGCATCATGGGTTGTTTTATCCTATCGGGATCGTATAGCTGCTGGAGGGATAGATGAGCCCTTGGACAGCTCACTGCTCCGTTCACTTTTGAATTTCTGTTCCCTCTGATCTTAACCACACGCCCGTTTACCACGTTCGCCTCTTTGCTGCACCAAGAAGTGCAGCCGGCGCAGCCGGTTGGAATCCACTCTCCATCGATAAAATCCGCGACTTCCCCAATCCGCTCCTCTCTATCATATACATCAGGGACTTCTTCCTCCTCTTCAGCTACGGCTTCTTCCTCGGGTCTAGATAGCCCATATCCCACAGCAATTCCAGCGCCTGCTGCCCCTGTAATTGCTAAAAAAGTGCGCCGATTGATTTCTCTTTTAAGCAAATTTTTTAAACCCAAAACACACACCTCCTGATAGGTTTGAATTTATATGGAAGCGTTCTAAAGCACAATCCCAAACGCCTTGTGATGAAAAGTACACATTATAAGGCATTAAGTTAATCGAAATAAGGCTTGTTTATAATTCATTTTTGCAGCGATTAAAAAAATTGTCATCAGTTTTTTATCTTATTCTATCCAAGCTTAGTCAAAATCATACGATCATTTACCAGTTACCGGTCAAATTGTACACCAACCAGATTCTAATTACTTTCTACGTTTCTTCATATTATACTATATACTTTCATTATACAAAAATAATACAAAAATATTTTGGTTGGTTCTTATATATTAAATATGTTAATTTGTTTCACCTTCAGGGAAAACCCTGAATTTAAAAAAGGCCAGTGGAAAAAGCCACTGGCCTTTTAATATGGCACGTGTAATCGAAAGCATTTAAATCACTAGAGGAACTCCTATTTATTCAATGGATACATCCCTAGCGCTTACAATGCCCATTGTATCTAGGACAAATCCATCTACATCTCCTCTAATTGCGGCAGTATAGTTACTATGGGCTATAGGGATCAGTGGCACATCTTCATGATATCTCTGCTGCATTTGGTGATACAGTTCTTTTTGCTCTTCTTCATCATAGGTAGCCCAAGCTTCATTGGAAACTTCTAGCATATCTTCAGGAGCATAAGCATTGTATGCACTTTCCAGCACCAGTGTTCGCAGGAAGTTGCTCGGATAGGGAATGTCAAACCAACCCGTCAATGACAATTCGTGTTCCATATTTACTTGGATGTCAGAATGGAGCGCCCACTCGTTAGTAATGATTTCTGTTTCGATCCCTACATCCCTTAAATCAGAAGCGATGACTTCAGCTGCCTGAACCGGATGGTCCACGTAAGTCCTGGCATAAACAAAGGTATTCAGTTGAATTTCAAATCCATCTTCATAGCCTGCATCAGCCAGGAGTTCCTTCGCTTTTTCCGGGTCGTATTCGTAAGGTCCGGCTGTGTCATCATAACCGAACACCGTAGGCGGCAGTGCATTGATTGCTCTGGTGGCGGTGCCTTCATAGATTTCAGCAATGATTCTTTCTACATCAATGGCATGATTAATTGCTCTTCTCACTCTTACATCATCAAGGGGTTCCACTTCAGTATTTGTTGCAATATAGAACAGGTTAGCACCTGGTACTTCAATGAGTTCAACATTGTCCATCATCTCAACTGTGTCAATCTGCTCAGGCGGCACGGTCTTCGCTACATGAGCATCACCAGCCTCGATTTCCATCAACCTGGTAGAAGCCTCTGGTACGTTTTGGAATATCAAAGTATCAATGTCAGGCAGTTCGCCGTAGTAATCATCATAAGTTTCCAACCGAATATAATCACCATATTCCCACTCAACAAACTTGAAAGGGCCAGCCCCTACAGGATTGTTTACAAATTCTTCGCCGTGTTCTTTAACTGCTTCAGGACTCACTATAAACTGGGAATAATACGCCATATAAGTTTCAAAGGGCGCAAAGGGTTGGTTTAGTTCAAACTCCACCACATAATCATCTACTGCCCGGACTTCTTCAATAACGTCTCCCATAAGGTAATTCAGGTAAGACCATCCGGCATCGATCACGCCGTGATATTCATGGTCTTCATCAAGCACCCGCATGAAGCTGAATTCTACCGCTTCAGCATTAAATTCAGTTCCATCATGGAACGTCACGTCATCTCTTAGGTAAAATGTCCATGTCTCCCCATCTTCGGACATCTCCCAATCCTCTGCCAAAGCAGGGCCCACATTCAAATCCTCATCAACAAATTCCAGCAGTCCTTCATAAATGTTAAACACCACATCCATATCCTCTTCAGAAGTGGCATAATTGGGATCTAAAATGTCAGAATCTCCCGGTCTAGCGATTACAAAAGTTTCCTCTTCTGCCGGTTCTTCTACTGCTTCATCTACTTCTTCAGGTTCGGCTTCTTCCTCATCAGGCGCCTCTTCCGGGGCACAAGCTGCCAATGGAAAGCTAATCAATACAGCTAACATCCCAAGCGCAGCCATTTTAATCCATTTGTTTAACATACATTACCATCCCCCTTTTTCACCAAATTGTTTTTTGAGTTTTACTATTTAAATCTGATTTCATCTCGGACCTGATTGTATGAGATCCGCTATGAAATCAGGAGTTTGCACTATATTCCCACCTTCTTAAAATCCTCTTATTATCTCTATTTATATAAATGACATCTCACTTTATGGTCTTCATCCAGCTGGATTTCCGGCGGCACTTCCTCTGGGCACTCCGGTTTCATCTCCGGGCAGCGGGTATGAAAACTGCAGCCCGATGGTGGGTTAATGGGACTTGGCACTTCTCCTTTCATTTGTTCCAGCTGCTGCTTTTTCTCCGGATCGGGTAGGGGAAGCGTTGTGATTAATCCCTTGGTATAAGGGTGTTTCGCCTCCTGGTAAATTTTCCAAGTCGGTGCTTCTTCTACTAATTGACCCAGATACATGACCCCCACCCTATTGCTAATATGTTTTACCACACTTAAGTCATGCGCAATAAAGATATACGCTATGCCTAATTCTCTCTGCAGCCTCTTAAATAAGTTAATTATCTGGGCTTGAATGGACACATCAAGGGCGGATACTGGTTCATCAGCGACTATCAATTTTGGATTTAAAGCCAATGCTCTAGCTATCGCTATCCGCTGTCTTTGGCCGCCACTAAACTCATGGGCATACCTTTTAAAGTACTCTGGACGCAAATCAGTTAGCTGCATCAATTTTTTGACCTTTTTTTCTCTTTCCTGCGGGGAACCAATTCCGTGAATTCTCATGGGTTCTGCAATTATACTTCCAATACGCCATTTAGGGTCTAAGGAGGCGTACGGGTCTTGAAATACCACCTGCATGTTACGTCGTATTTCTTTTAAATCCTTAGATCTGTATTTTGAAATGTTTTCCCCTTCAAAGAAAATCTTCCCATCATCAGGGTCTATCAATCTCAGAACCAGTTTGCTTACAGTAGATTTTCCACATCCACTTTCACCCACCAGGCCATATGTTTCTCCTTCTTGAATATAAAAGTTTATCCCTCGCACCGCTTTTAACCAATCTGGTCTTTTAAATAACTGTTTGTTAACCGGAAAAGACTTTTTCAAATTTTCGACTTTAACCAGTGTGTTTGACATAGCTATCTCCCCTCTCATATAGGAAACAGCGAACAAATGCGCCCTGGTGTTCTTTTAATTCGGGTTTTTCTGCACCGCATATTTCCATAGCTTTTCGGCACCGCGGGTAAAAATGGCAGTGCGGTATTTCAGACTTCATGTCCGGCACAATTCCTTTAATTTCCTGCAGTTCT
>CAZARY010000023.1:0-16658 GCA_964487675.1 uncultured Clostridia bacterium
CTCACTGCGTTCGGTTAGACAGTGAACGCAGCTTTTCCAAAATCGGTCCGCTGATATAATATTGAGCAAAGAAATATTCGCTCAAG
Source organism: uncultured Clostridia bacterium (assembly GCA_964487675.1). Taxonomy (GTDB): domain Bacteria; phylum Bacillota; class Natranaerobiia; order Natranaerobiales; family Natranaerobiaceae; genus CAZARY01. The sequence goes on from CAZARY010000023.1 coordinate 87, forward strand.
CATCGCAGCGCACATTTAATTTGCTTCCCTTGTATTTAACTTAATAGCCAAAAAATAGAATAGTGCGAAAATTCAGTTGATATCCACCTTTTTCTCTTCTACATTTTTCTCTTCTACTTATTGTATTCGCCAACAAAACTAAAAATCCTCTTGCAATTTTCATACCAAATTTTGCATTTTTGCCAATTTTCCCGGAAATATTTAGGAGGTGTAGGATTCCAACACCGGTTCTTCCCCTTTTCGAAGGGATTCTGCAATCTCTTCTATTTTTCTTAACCTATGATTAACGCCAGATTTCCCCACCGGTGGATTTAGCATTTGCCCTAGTTCCTTCAGGCTCGCTTCCGGGTGACTGACCCTCTTTAATGCCACTTCTTGCAGTTTGAGAGGCAGCCTTGTTAAACCTATTGCTTCATCTATCAATTTAATGTTTTCCGCCTGTCTCAATGAAGCCATGGCAGTTTTATGCAAATTAGCTGTTTCACAGTTAACCAGTCGGTTAATCTGGTTTCGCATTCCTTTCATAATTCTGATATTTTCATAATCCATCAAAGTCTTATGAGCACCGATGACATTCAAAAAATCACATATCTGCTCACTGTCCTTTATATACAATAGAAAGTCTTTTTTGCGGTCTATTTTACCCCCTTTTAACCCAAAATTTTTCATAATAGAAATAAGTTGGTCCACCGTACCCTCATAATCAGCAGAAATTTCCAAGTGATGGCTTTGTTCTGGATTTGCTATCGAACCGCGGGCAAGAAAAGCCCCTCTGAGATAGGCTCTTTTACAACACCGTTTACCAATCACATTTTGGTTAACCCCAGAAAAAAGCGTAAAAGGTTCCGTGGCCAAACCCAGTTTCGTGAGAACGTGTTTCACCACATCTTTACCACTCAGGCTCAGTGAGTAAGTGTGGCTTTTGTGAAGGCGCATTTTTTGGCGCATCAAAATCTCCATGTCTTGTTGAAATTCTAATTTAAATAAACGAAAAACTCGCCTGGCGATAGCAGGATTTTCTGTCTCTAGTTTCAACGTGACATCGCCGCTAATATCTAAATTGCCGTTCAAGTGTACAAATGCGGCAAGTTCGGCTATTTTACAGCAGTTTTTATTAGTTTCTACTCGCGATAATTCATTTTTACAATTTTTTGCAAAAGACAAATTGTCCTATCCCCCATTCTAGCTCGCTTGTTTTCCGCTGCTTTTCAGCTGCTAAAATCCTATCCGGTTTGAGTCTTTATTGATTTTCAGGCTTTTTAAATAAACCCTGCAAAAAATTTGGTAAAGACAGTTTATTTTTTACCATGTTGTCCCGAATAATTTCCCTGATAATCACTCTACCTAGTTTCCTTGGATTGTGCCTGATAACTAAATCTTGACTGCTAAAATCATCCATGACCACGCGCTCCACCATGGCATTCAATCGCTCCAAGTCAGGCCGTACTGGTTTCTGACCTTCTTTTAAATATTTTTCAAGTATTTCCGGGGAAATACTCATTTCGTTATTGACTAACACGGTATCCACCAATTGACTTCCGGCATGCTTTTCCAAGGCTTCAACATGATCAGATGCACTGTAATCTTCAGTTTCTCCTTTTTGAGTCATAATATTGCTTACATAAATCACCCTGGTAGAAGATGCTTTGATGGCCTCCACCACGCCAGGAACAATAATATTTGGTACAATACTGGTGTATAAGCTCCCTGGCCCCAAAATCACCGCATCGGCACTTTTGATTGCCTCAACGACTTCCGGTAGAGCAGAAACCCCAGTTTCTGCTAACTCTACCCGATCTATTACTGTATCTTCATGAGTGATATTACTCTCTCCAATAATTTTCTCCCCATTTCGACATTGAGCCATGAGGGTGAGTGACGTATCAGATACCGGCAATACTTGACCTTTAACCGCCAAGACATGGCTTAAAGAGGATAAGGCGCCTTTAAAACCCCTCTTATCATTCAAAGCAGCAATGATCAAATTCCCCACATTATGTCCCGACAGATCCCCATGTGTCTTAAATCGGTAGCTAAAAATTTCTTCCATCAAAGGCTCTGTGTCAGCCAAGGCCAAAAGACAGTTCCTCACATCGCCAGGTGGAATCATCCCCATTTCACCACGAAGTTTGCCCGAACTGCCACCATCATCGGCCACCGTCACTACAGCCGTAATGTTTTGCGTATAAGGTTTCAACCCCCTCAGCAGGTTAGGCAATCCAGTGCCACCGCCCATGGCAACAATTTCTGGGCCTTTTTTCTGCTGGCGGTGCCTATTTAAAACAGCGACCAGTTTTTCTTCTTCATAGGGTAGAAGGGTTTGGACTATAGAATTGATGGCTTTATCTACGGCAAACCACAATAAAAAACCGCCGGCAAAAAGAAACACTATCCCATTCCAGCGGGAATAAGCTCCAAGCATATCGCCTATAAGCACAAAGGTTTGCTTCCCCAGCATTGATACTGTTCCCGGTCCTAACAAGAGCAGCACACCGATTAAAACTAAACACAATCCAACAAAAGCAGTGACAATCCAGCGTTTAACCCGCAGTCCCGGGTTTAACCATCGAAACACCTGCACAAAAGCCACCTTCCTTAGTTTTTATCCAAATCCCGGTGTTGAATTGTTAATAAATAGCCTAAGGGAAGGAAAGACTGCTGCAGCCAGTTGACTATGACCACAGAACGGTGTTTGCCACCCGTACAACCGACTGCTATAACCAGTTGACTTTTCCCCTCTTTTAAATAAAGGGGTAAGGTATAGGTGAGTATGTCTTTGAGCTTAGCCATGAATTCACCAGTCACCGTATGACTTTCCATAAACCTCTCAATTTTCCGATCATTTCCAGTTAACTGTTTCAAGTCTTCTTGATAGTAGGGATTTGGTAAAAATCTCACATCCAACACAATATCAGCATCCAAAGGGATCCCATATTTATATCCAAAACTTATGATATGCACCAGTAAATTTTGGCTCATGTCATTCCACGGCGTATAATGTCGTCTTATCTTTTCTTTTAATTCTCGGGGCGCCATATTGCTGGTGTTTAATATCATATGCGATTTTGTTCGTACGGATTCCAGTTCTTTTTCCTCCCGCTCTATCGCTTCCTGAATACTGTTATGTTCCTCCCAAAGGGGATGCTTCCTCCTGGTTTCCTTAAATCTTTTAATCAGCTCTAGGGTGTCTGCTTCTAAAAATAATATTTCGTAATCGATCCCCATTTCTACCAGTCGAGTAAGAGAGCTCAACAAGGAAGAGAAAAATTGGCCGCCCCGGATATCGGATACCAGTGCAATTTTATCGATTTTACCTTCTGCCTGGAAAATAAGCTCGGCAAAAGTTGGTATGAATGTAGGCGGCAAGTTGTCTACACAAAAGTAACCCAGATCTTCAAAGCTTTGCATAACCGTTGATTTTCCTGCACCTGACTGGCCTGTAATTATAATAAACCTGACTTGATCAAGTTCTAGGTTGCCCGCGTTCATTCTACTGTGCCTCCCTTGTCATCTCTCTTCCCAATATATTGCCTCCGGGGTTTGGTTTATTGATAGAAAGTCCGTCCTCTTTCTTTTAAAAATTGTTTTATCTGAGTCAAGCTCGTATTGAGGACTTGTTTTTCAGTAACGCCTGCATTGACGGCCATCTGTAGAGCATTGTCCATGTTACCAACATCTTCAGCAAAGTGCGCATCGCTGCCGATCACCACATTACCGCCCAAGTCTGCCACCAGGTTAGCAATCATTGCGCAGTTATCTTTACTCCCTTCTCGAGAAATGGTCAAGCTGCTGTTGTTGAGCTCCAATAACTTTCCCAAATCCCGGGACATTTTCACAACTTTCTCGCTATTAATGGGAAATTCTGGGTTTCCCGGGTGGACGATCACATCCACAAAAGGGTGCTCCAATGCCTTAATCACTGCACGTGTATTTTCACTGGTATTTCCACCAGGGTAACAAACCGGGTGAAATCCAGCTGATATCCAGTCCAATTTATGTAGGTAGCGCTCTGGCACATCCACATTGCCATCATGGTCCACAATGTTCGCTTCTACACCAAGGAGCATTTCCACTCCGTAAATTTCCTTGGGGAGTACCTTCATATTCCCAAAATGATACAAATGAGGCCCGCCGGGCATGGCCGGGCCATGATCCGTTAAAGCGATCATTTTGAGCCCTTTCCTTGATGCCGCTTCAGCTATTTCTTTAACCGTACTATAGGCATGGCCGCTGGCTATCGTGTGTACATGCAAATCTGCAACCAGTTTCATGCTTCCACCTCCCAGGTGATTTAAACAGGCGTTTTGGGCTCATCCCCTTTTAACACGTTTCTGACATTTTCACAGGTCAAAACGGCCATACTATCACGGCACTCCCTGGAAGCGCTTCCAATATGAGGCAGAAGTAAACAATCTTCACGTTCCAGGAGTCCCGAATGCACCTTGGGTTCTTCTTCAAAGACATCCAAAGCCGCGCCAGCTATTTTTTTCTCTTCCAAAGCGCTCACCAATGCACTTTCATTGACCACTGGGCCTCTTGCAGAATTGATCAAATAAGCACTATCTTTCATTAAGTCAAACTCACGGTCATCGATCATGTAATGGGTTTCTTTTGTTAATGGGACATGCAGCGAAATATAATCGCTGTTTTTTATCAGCGTATCAAATTCTGCATATTGGCAGTTGAGCTCCTTTTCTTCTTGGGTAGATAAAGGCGTGCGCTTGTAATAGGATACCTCCATTTCGAATCCTTGGGCCCGTTTCGCAACGGTTTTCCCAATTTCACCCATTCCAATGATCCCCAGCTTTTTTCCATGTATATCACTGCCTAGAAGAAGATCCGGCTTCCAACCTGCAAAATTACCTGCCCTGAGAAATTTTTCCGCTTCCGTGATGCGGCGGGAAATTCCCAGAATCATAGCAAATGTAAGATCAGCGGTGGTTTTATGAAGCACACCGGGAGTGTTGGTGACAGTAATGCCTTTTTCACGGCAAGCTTCCACATCGATGTTGTCAATTCCAGCACCACAATTTGCCACAATTTTTAGCTTATTCCCGGCAGCAATCACGCGTTCGGTCACCGGATCACTTAAAATTGTGACCAAAGCATCGCTGTTTTTAGCAGCTTCAACTAATTCTTCTTCGCTGATCTGTTTGCCCAAATGTTCGTAAAACTCCAGTTCGAATTCATCCTCAAGTAATTTTATCCCTTCGCGGGAAATATTACTGGTAACAAATACTTTGTTCAAGCTCAATCCCCCCTATTTTACAAAAATTATCTGTTATAATTACATTATGGTGATTCCATGGTGATTCCATGCTTATTCCATGGTGATTCAGTGAGATTCGATAAAAAATCCGATAAAAAAAGTGAACCCCGGCGGTCCACCTCATGCAATTAACAAATATAAAATATGCTTTAGAGGTTCCATAACGGTAATCCAGTCGGTTCATCATATTTCCTATGCATTTCTGGACCGATGAGCTCCTGTATGATTATTTCTCCGGCAAATATTCGGGTGCCCTTCATTAAATGGCCGGAGTATGTATGCCCTTCACGGTCTCCCAACGTAATATGGACATGGGCGATAACTTGTCCGTCTTTCAAACTTATATTCCCACCAGCCTGGACAATTTCCAGATTCTTATTCAAAGGGATGGATTTATATTCCCTTTGTTCCATATCATAAAAACCAATAACAGCTTTTTCCACTGCGCCAATCACATCTATTTTCGCTGTGGTCACACCAACTTTCTTTGCCACATCTTGAATGGCATCTAGGAGATCATCGCCCTTAGGCAATCGACCCATAAAGCTTCTGCCCTGGCTAAATTCTCTTACCTGCAAATCAATCCTCCCCCTTTTCTTAATAGATCACCCGTTCATCTATGGCTTTTACGTGAGCACACCCTGTCACGATCATAGTTCTCTTTAATTCCGAAGTCATCTCATCGATCACTGAAGTGACGCCTTGGCTCCCCGCTGCAAAAGCGCCTTTTATTACGGGTCGCCCTATCAAAGCGTATTCTGCCCCTAAAGCCAAAACTTTTAACACGTCAATGCCGCTTCTAATGCCACCATCTATCATGATGATAATTTCACCCTTTACCTTTTCGGCAATTTCAGGCAGCACTTCTGCTGTGCCGGGGGTATAATCCAAAACCCTGCCGCCGTGATTGGAAATTACAATTCCGGCGGCTCCCATTTCTACCGCCATCTCTGCTTCTTGCACCGTCATAATTCCTTTTATTATAAAAGGCAGTGAGGTGCTTTGAACAATCCTTCGCATTTGATAAAAAGATTTTGGCCCTACATAATTGCCTTTATCCTCTACATCGAAAGCACAGGCATCTACATCCACGCCCACAGCCAGAGCCCCGGCATGTTCAGCCCACTGAATTCTCTGAATGATCTCATCCACGCTGCGAGGTTTGATGAACGCAATCCCATGAACGCCTGCATTGGTGAAAGAACGAAGGCCGCTTTCTAAAACTTCAGGCGCCTTGCCATCACCACAGCTGCTGATAGTACCCGCCTTTTTCGCACCATAGGACACGGAATCCGCGTAATCTTGTTCCGACATTAAGTTATCAAAATTCAGCTTCATGCCTCCTACCGGAGCAGGTATGATAGGGGTGGCCATTTTTTCACCAAATAAGATTAATTCCGTTTCCGGCTGAACGGCTTGATGCATTGACCTTAAATTCAACTGGTACATATTGAGCGCACGGTAATTATCTATAAAACTCCTCCCTGTCCCTATGCCTCCCATCCCGGGAATCTCTCCCCGACAGTTTTTCCCGTCACATTCCACACAAACTCTGCAATAATGATTAAAGCGATCTTTGGCTTGTTTTCGAAGCTTACTAGGTTCCATTCAATTCCCTCCTAAAACCGGGCAATACGTAATCTTCTATTGCTTCAGCCACCCCATCTTCATTATTAGCACTCACCACTATATGAGCCGCTTGCTTGACCTGGGGTCTAGCATTGCCCACGGCTATCCCTAACCCAGCCTTTTGCAGCATGGGAATATCGTTCATACTGTCTCCTATAGCCATGGTTTTTTCCAAGGGAATCCCAAATTTCTGGGCAAGAAAAACCAAGGCTTGGCCCTTGTTTGCTTCAGGATCTGTGATTTCTAGAAACCGGCTTTTAGATTGAGCGATCAATAGATCTCCACCAAAAAACTGTTCCAGTTCATACTGCAAGCGTGGAATAACCTTTTCCCCGGCTACAATGGTAAGTTTGGTGGGAGATTTTTCCGGGTAGCGGTGCATGTATCTTTCCAAATCGCCTACAACGCAGCAAGGAACGCGGGCCACGTGTAAATAATATTCCGTGTGTTCATTTTCTTCAGCCACCAGCAGTTCATCATCTATATACAAGTTTAAATGCAGGTCTTTATCCTGGCACAGCCTAATTAACTGAAGCGCCAAATGCCTGGGAATCGGTTGATGATATAACGTTTCCCCGGAAAAGGATTGTTTGACTAGTGCACCGTGATAAGTAATCAATGGGAGATCCATCTCTAGTTGTTCTGCAAAAGGAAGGGCGGAACGAAACATCCTACCCGTAGCCAGGGTCAACAAAGCCCCTGCTTTTTTGGCCTGCAAAATAGCTTCCTTATTTCTATCTGAAATTCGTAATTCACTATTGATTAACGTATCATCTACATCTATAGCCACCAAGCTATACATCCTGGTTTCCCTCCTTATGAATGAGCATCATTTGCTTTTTGGACTAATTAGACTATAAGCAGCAAGTATTTGAATCGAACCCTTTTCATCGTATCATTTTTCCACATTTTTGTCAGCTTACCTGGTAGTCTTAATTTAGCTGGTCTAAAGACCTAAGCAGAGCCAGTATTTGTTTGCTCAACTTCTCAATTCTCCTCGTCCGTGAGCTTACTCATAAGCGTTCCGGGAGCCGTTATCCAAATGCAGCCCTTTTTGGTATTGATGATCCCTTCATTTTTTAATACGGAAAGCACCCGGGTAATGCTTTCCCTAGTGGTTCCCACCATCCCAGCTATTTCATGATGGGTAGCCGGGATAGCTATTTCCGACTTTTGCTCACAGAATGCACAATCATCTTCCCGCATCAAATGATAGAGGGTTTTTATCGTTCGCCAGTACGTATCTTTTAAAGCAAGATCTGCCACCTTCGACTGGGCTTTACGCAGCCGCTGACCGAGCAGTCTCATCATTTTTAAAGCCGTTTGAGGATGGCTAATCATATGGCGGTCAAAGCTCTCCTTTGTGATAACTCCCACCCTGGTAGCCTCTAGTGCTTCAGCAGTGGCTGGATAAGGCCCTTCATCAAAAAGCACAACCTCACCAAAAATATCACCAGATTTCATGATATGGAGAATCTGTTCTTTTCCTTCCCAATCCTCTTTCACTATCTTTACTCTGCCGTAATCTACATAATACATGGCTTCTCCCGGTTCATCCTGGTAAAAAATAATTTGCCCTGTAGAATATTTGCGAAAAAAAGCCAAACGGGAAAGAGATTCCCTAGTTCCCTGATCCAGTTCGCTAAAAAAATCAGACCGGGTTAGCCCTTCTGATACACCTGGTTCCCACATCATACGCATCCCTTCCTATGGCCTATTTATTCTTTTAAGGTTGAAGCACGAAGCAAAAATTTGTTAGAGCTCCAATCCAAAGCCGGGAGCAGGGTACCAACATGGTACCGCAAGTTCAACTGAACAGCGCTCATAACCTTTGGAGCACCAGTTACTACAATATTAAGTATCCAAATTTATCTTGACAACCGTTTGTATACAATTCAGGGCATCTGCAGTGGGCCAACCTTGATATCATTCCTCTTCGAGGTATGCTTTTAGTTTTTGAGCTACCTTCCGATTCATTGCAGGAATTTTGGCCAAATCCTCCACCGAGGCCTTCCGTATTTCATTTAGAGAAGTATAGACCCGGTACAGTTCATATTTCCTTTTTTCCCCAATTCCTGGTACATGGTCCAATTCAGACCTCAAAGTCTCCTGTTTCCGGGTTTTCCTGTGATAACTAACCGCAAAGCGATGCGCTTCATCGCGCACCTGCTGCAGGAGTTTCAATGCCTCTGAATTCGGGTTAAACGGAGCAGCATTGGGTTGGCCGGGGATGTAGACTTTTTCTTCATTTTTAGCCAACGCAATCACAGGAATATGGGCATATCCAGTTTTTCCCATGGCCGACAAAGCACTGTTTAGCTGCCCCTTTCCACCATCAATCACCAGTAAATCAGGTAAAATTGAAAATTTTGCGCCATTTTCAATGTTTTCGCTTTCACTGCTATCACTGTTATCATAATTCTCCACAACTGCTTCAGAAACCTGCATCATTTCTTGTTCTTCACGCTTTGCTCTTTCAAACCGACGTTCTAAAGCTTCAAAGAGCGCCGTGTAGTCATCGGGTTTAGAAACCCGGCGGATCCGAAACCGCCGGTATGCATCCTTCTTGGGTTTTCCACCTTCAAAAACCACCATAGAAGCCACAGTGCCATACCCTTGAATATGAGAAATATCATATCCTTCCAGCCGAAAAGGGATCTCCGGCAGTGACAACCGGAGTGCCAGTTCTTTTAATGCGCCTTCAGTTAATTTCCGCTGCTTCGCCTGGCTCGTTTCATAATTTTCCATCTCCAGTCGGGCGTTCTTCAGAGCCATATTCATCAAATGGGCTTTTTCCCCTCGCTGAGGCCTCCTAATTTCAACTTTACTGCCCCTTTTCTCTGACAACCACTGGCGAATCACTTCGGCTTCCGTTTCATCGATATTATGAGATAAAAGCACTTGCTTCGGCACTACATCCAAATCCTGGTAATATTGTTTAAGAAAAGAAGCCAAAAGCGTCCCTTCTTTTTCCGAATAGCTTACGTTCACCCGGTAATTATTTCGACCGATCATCTTTCCGCCTCTAATATAATACGTTTGAACACAGGCTTCTCCCTGGTCCTGCTGCGAATAAAGGGCGACAATGTCATAATCTTCTTGCCGACCAGACACGATCTTTTGTTTTTCCATGATTTTTTCCAGGGCGTTCTTTTGATTACGATATTCCGCCGCTCTTTCGAACTGCATTCCATACGCCGCCGTATTCATTTTTTCTTCCAGCTGATTTAGCAGGATTTCTGCTTTACCTTCCAGCACCTGGATGACTTGATTCATCATCTCCCGGTACTCATTATAAGAAACTTTGTCATTGCACGGGGCTAAACAGCGATTAATGTAATAGTTCAGACAGGGTCTTTTATTCCCCCCTTTACCCGGAGTTTCACCTTTACATGTGCGGACAGGAAAAACTTTCCGCAGCAGTTTGATGGTTTCCCTGGCAGCACCGGTATTGGGATATGGGCCAAAATGCCGACCATTTTTCCCCATTTGTCGGGCAATAACCACTCGAGGAAACTTTTCCTCTGTGGTCACTTTTAAATATGGATAATTCTTATCATCTTTTAAATTCACATTATATTTTGGCCGGTATTTTTTAATTAGATTATTTTCTAAAATCAAAGCTTCCAATTCAGAATCTGTTACAATGGTTTCTATATTATCAATCCTGGGCACCATCACCTTTTCTTTGGGAGTTTGTTGATTGCCAAGAAAATAAGAGCGCACCCTCTTCTTTAAATTGATGGCTTTGCCCACATATATCACACGGCCGCTTTTATTTTTCATCAAATAAACACCGGGTTTGTCCGGTATTTGATTAAGCTGATTTTTTATTGGTTTTCTTTCTTCCCTTGGCGTATCCATTAAACGGCCCTCCAATAAGTCAACCGATGCTGTAGTTCTTAAGCAGACTCCCGCTTTTTCAAGATCTGTTTAAGGTAGTAGCCTGTAAAAGACTGTTCCTGCTGGGCTACTATTTCCGGGGCCCCTGTGGCAATCACTCGGCCGCCGTTTTCGCCTCCCTCTGGTCCTAGGTCTACAATGTGATCTGCGGTTTTCACGATATCCAGATCATGTTCGATCACAATCACTGTATCACCAGCTTCTACTAACCGGTGGAGCACTCCCAGTAATTTTTTGACATCGTCTATATGCAGCCCTGTAGTGGGTTCATCCAAAATGTACAGGGTTTTGCCATTGCTTCTTCGGCTCAGTTCAGAAGCCAGTTTTACTCGCTGTGCCTCACCACCTGACAGGGTAGTTGCCGGCTGGCCCAATTTAATATAGCCTAACCCAACATCCGCTAAGGTTTGTAATTTTCGCTTCACTTTTGGAATGGCTTGAAAAAATTCTAGTGCCTGGTTCACATCCATTTGGAGCACGTCGGCCACGGTATTCCCTTTATAACGAACTTCCAGGGTTTCCCGGTTGTATCGCTTCCCGCCACAGACTTCGCAGGGTACATAAACGTCTGGTAAAAAATGCATCTCGATCTTTATGATGCCATCTCCTTTGCAGGCTTCACAGCGTCCACCTTTTACGTTGAAGCTGAACCTCCCTGGTTTGTACCCCCGCATTCGGGCTTCCGGAGTCTCACTAAACAATTCACGGATCGGATCAAAAACCCCGGTGTAAGTAGCGGGATTCGACCTTGGCGTTCGGCCTATGGGAGATTGATCTATCTCCACTACTTTTTCTAAATTTTCCACCCCATGGATTTTTTCAAATTTGCCAGGTTTTTTTCGGGCCCGGTGCAGTTTTGATGCCAATCCCTTGTAAAGGATTTCATGGATCAATGTGCTTTTCCCCGAACCCGATACTCCGGTTACGCAGTTGAATACGCCTAGGGGGATCTCCACGTCTATGTCTTTCAAGTTGTGGGCTGAAGCCCCTTCAATGTGAACAGTTTTCCCGTTAGACTGTCGCCGTTTTTGGGGCACAGGGATAGATTTTTCCCCTTTTAAATATTTCCCCGTTATAGATTGTTCCGCTTCGCAAATATCTTCTACTTTCCCTTCAGCCACAATCTGGCCTCCTCGCTCGCCTGCGCCAGGGCCTATGTCCACTATATGATCTGCCCGGCGAATTGTGTCTTCATCATGCTCCACGACAATCAAAGTATTCCCGATGTCTCGCAGATTTTCTAGTGTGCGCAGCAAACGATCATTATCCCGCCGGTGCAAGCCGATACTTGGTTCATCCAGGATATAAAGTACCCCGGTGAGACTAGATCCAATCTGAGTCGCCAATCTTATACGCTGGGCCTCGCCCCCTGAAAGGGTACTGGCGGATCGCTCCAGGGTCAAATATTCCAGTCCCACATCCTGCATAAAACTCAAACGATCACGAATTTCCCGTAAAATAAGGCGGGCAATTGTTTCTTCTTTTTGCGTTAATGTTAACTTTTTGAAAAAGTCCAGGCAATCTTTTACCGGCATTTCGGTTACTTGCCCGATATTTTTATCGCCCACATAGACAGAAAGGGATTCCGGTCGAAGCCTTTTCCCGCTGCAGTCGCTGCAGGGAATCGCAGCCATATAATTTTCAATTTCATCCCTGAACCTGTTCGAATGGGTAGAGTGATAGTGGCGCAACAGATTTGGGATGACGCCTTCAAACACCCTGGTTCCACGGTAAGTTCTGCCCCGGCGCGTGGTAAATCTAAAAGAAAATTTTCGATCACCCGAACCATACAATACCAGGCGCTGATCTTCCGTTGGAAGCGTTTTAAATGGTTTGTCCATATCTATGCCAAAACCCCTGCAAGCTGATTCCAGCAGCTTGAAATAATACCCAGACGTGTTCTTGGACCAGGGCATAACCGCACCTTCCCGGAGAGATAAGTTCCGATCCGGGATGATTAAATCCTCATCCAACTCTTTCTTTTCCCCTAAGCCATCGCATTTCGGACAGGCTCCATAAGGGCTATTGAAACTAAACATCCTAGGAGCGAGCTCGGGAAAACTAAACCCGCATTGGATACAGGCATATTTTTGGCTGAACATTATTTCCCTACCTTCATCCCACAGATGCACAGTCACTAAACCCTCGGTCACCCCCAGGGCACTTTCAAGAGAATCTGCCAGGCGGTTGTGGATGCCTTCCTTCATTTTCAACCGGTCAATCACAATCTCTATGGTGTGGTTCTTGTTCTTTTCCAACTTAATTTCTTCCGATAGCTGTCGGACTTCCCCATCTATCCTGGCTCGTACATAACCACTCTTCCGCGCTTCCTCTATCACTTTTTCATGTTGACCTTTACGCCCTCGCACAATGGGTGCCAATATTTGAAATTTTGTGCCTTCCGGGAGTTGCACAAGTTGGTCAACAATTTGATCTACCGTTTGCTGGGTAATGGGCACTTGACAGTAAGGACAATAAGGGCGTCCAATCCTGGCAAATAACAGTCTCAAATAATCATAAATCTCGGTAACAGTGCCTACAGTAGATCGCGGATTGCTGCTGGTGGTTTTTTGGTCTATGGAAATAGCCGGGCTAAGCCCTTCAATATAATCCACATCCGGTTTGTCCATTTGGCCCAAAAATTGACGCGCGTAAGCGCTGAGAGACTCTACGTACCTTCTTTGCCCCTCAGCATATATGGTATCAAAAGCCAAAGAACTCTTCCCGGAACCACTCAACCCTGTCATGACCACTAAATTCCCCCTGGGGATGGTCACGTCAATCCCTTTTAAGTTGTGTTCTCTGGCGCCTTTAATCACTAGGTTTTTTTGGTTATCCACCATCTCAAACACCTTTCCGTTTTGTTAATTAGCTTTTCGTTTTTCTTCTTTTGTTTTAAGCTCAATAATCAAATCTCTTAATTCTGCCGCCCGCTCAAAATCAAGTTCTTTGGCTGCCTGCTTCATTTCTTCCTGGAGTTTTTTCAAGCACTGCTTTTGTTCTTTTGGCGGCAGCTCTTCGTAATTGGCTAATTTATCATCCATTTCTTCGGAAGCCACATGCTTTGTGGCTTCGATAACATCCAGTACTTTTTTATCAATGGACTGCGGCGTGATATTATTGCGCCGGTTGAATTCCATTTGCTTTTTCCGACGCCGGTTTGTTTCATCAATGGCCCCCTGCATAGAGCTGGTCACTCGATCTGCGTACATGATGACTTGACCGTTTACATTTCGCGCTGTCCTGCCCATGGTTTGAATCAGGGAGCGTTCATCTCTCAGATAACCTTCCTTATCCGCGTCCAAGATAGCCACCAGGCTCACTTCCGGTAGATCCAACCCTTCCCGGAGCAAGTTAATGCCGACCAACACATCAAATTTCCCCAGCCTCAAATCACGAATAATCTCCATGCGTTCCAGGGTATCGATTTCTGAGTGCATATATCTAACACGTACGCTCATTTCCCTTAGGTAATCCGTTAAGTCTTCTGCCATTTTCTTGGTCAAGGTCGTCACCAACACGCGCTCGTTTCGTTCTGCGCGCTTGTTGATCTCGCCAAACAAGTCATCAATCTGACCTTTGACCGGTTTGACATGGACTTCCGGGTCCACTAATCCCGTAGGACGTATAATTTGCTCCACAATTTTGGCGCTGTGTTTTTCCTCATATGGACCCGGTGTTGCCGATACGTAGACCGACTGGTTTATCATCTGTTCAAATTCCTCAAATTTCAACGGCCGATTGTCCAAAGCTGAAGGCAGTCGAAACCCATGTTCTACCAGGGTTTTCTTTCGGGAGTAATCGCCGGCGTACATACCTTTCACCTGGGGCAGCGTCATATGGGATTCATCCACAATTAACATGTAGTCGCTAGGGAAATAGTCAATTAAGCAGTACGGCCTACTACCAGGAGCCCGGTTTGACAGGTGTCTAGAATAGTTTTCTATACCCTGACAAAAACCCATTTCTTGAAGCATTTCCAGATCATAATTAGTGCGCTGCTCCAACCGCTTGGCTTCCACGATCTTCCCCTGGTTCCTGAGCAACTGCAATTGCTCATCCAATTCCAATTGAATTTTTTCCATAGCTGTCTTTAGCTTATCTTTTCTCGTTACAAAATGAGAAGCTGGAAAAATAGCAATATGCTGGCGCTCGCCCAGTATTTCACCAGTCATTGTGTCAATTTCAGTGATTCGATCGATTTCGTCTCCAAAAAGCTCTATTCGAACTGCTGT
Organism: uncultured Clostridia bacterium; assembly: GCA_964487675.1. Lineage (GTDB taxonomy): Bacteria > Bacillota > Natranaerobiia > Natranaerobiales > Natranaerobiaceae > CAZARY01. The sequence continues at coordinate 15,123 of CAZARY010000023.1, forward strand.
TTCTGTGTAAGAAGCAGGGAACACTTCAATAACATCACCTCGAACCCGAAATGTCCCCCGCGTGAAATTGACATCGTTACGGGAATACTGGATGTCTACCAGCCGCTGAAGGATCGCTTCCCGTTCTTTTTCCATCCCTACACGCAGGGAAAGGACCTGGCTCTTATATTCTGATGGTGCGCCTAAACCGTATATACATGAAACGCTGGCAACGATAATCACGTCCCGACGTTCAAACAAGGCATTGGTGGCTGAGTGGCGAAGCTTATCAATTTCATCGTTAATCGAGGCATCTTTCTCTATATAAGTATCCGTTTGGGGAATATAAGCTTCCGGTTGGTAATAGTCGTAATAACTGACAAAGTATTCCACAGCATTGTGGGGGAAAAATTCACGAAATTCCCCACAAAGCTGAGCCGCTAACGTTTTATTATGCGCTATGACCAACGTCGGACGCTGCAGTCTTTGTATAACGTTAGCCATGGTAAACGTTTTACCAGATCCGGTTACCCCAAGCAGAGTTTGGTGCTTATTGCCTCCTTGTAAGCTTTCGCAAAGCTGATCTACGGCCTCAGGCTGATCTCCTTTTAAGGAAAAATGTGCCGTTAAATTAAATCCATCCAAACCTATCAGCCTCCACAAATTGATCCGTATTTAAGCAACAAAACGTATATGGCCTCTATAAATTCTAAAATCTCACGATCCAATTTGATCATTGAAATAACTTTTTGGGCATGGATGCGTATTGCAAATTGGATCAAAAAAAAACACAACTTAATAAGCGTTGATAGATATTGCACTGCTTAAGCTAATGCACCATAGGTTTAATAAAACCAAACAGGCGGATTGGGGTGAAACAACTTTCAAAATATTGTTCTCCTAGTATAACGAATGGGCCCACACTTGTAAACATTTACCCAGTATCATCGGTATCAGTGGATACGTCCATTTCCAACCGATCGTCTTCTATCTCCACAGTCCCATTTTCAAAATCAATCAATGCATCCCCCGACCCTTCTACCGCTTCTATGATTTCCAGCCTCGTATCCTTAGGGATAGTATCAACCCCTACCTCTTGTATTATAGCATTTACCATTTCTCGGTTGCCTTCCTCTTCCAGGTCCACATTCAAAGAAAGTTTGTTTTCTTCCGCATCCAGTTGTCCTTGAAAAGAATCATCCTCCTGATCCTGGAAAAACAACTGGTCTTCCTCCACATCTACGCCAAAACCTATCTCCCGGAGTGCAGCAATCGGCCCATCCAGCTTTTCCGTTATCTCGCCGTTATCCGTCCATAGATCCATTTCCATCCCTCTATCTACTAATTCTGCTGCCGGTTCTTCCACTTCTTCAAACATTTCCCTTCCGACACCCAGCAGATCAAAACCAAAGTATCCTGCAATAGCAACTATTATTGCTACTATTATAATTAATTTTAACGTGGCTTTCAATATTTTTAATACAATAACCACCGCAACTAATATGCCCAACAGTATTAAAATTTGTGTGGGTTCCACTTTATTCCCTCCTCTCTAGT
>CAZARY010000024.1:0-16586 GCA_964487675.1 uncultured Clostridia bacterium
GGTGTAAGTGGTGCCAGGTACATGGCCATGGAATTTCACGGGGAGGCTGTGGAAGCCTTATCCATGGAAGGTCGTTTAACTATGGCGAATATGGGTATTGAGGCTGGAGCTAAAACTGCATTATTTGAACCGGATGAAAAAACAAAGTCTTATATGGGCATAGAAGATTCAAAAGAAAATTGGATGGAAAATCTAAAATCAGATGAGGATGCCGTTTACGCAAAAGAAATCAATTTTAATGTGGACGGTTTAGAGCCACAAATTGCTTTGCCCCACCTTCCTTCTAATGTAAAACCTGTGCATGAGGTAGGCGAAATAAAGCTGGACCAGGTGGTTATAGGTTCTTGTACCAATGGCCGGATTGAAGATTTAAGACGAGCTAGGGAGGTCATTCAAGGCCAAAAAGTCGCTCCACATGTTAAATTAATCGTCATCCCCGGCAGTCAAGCGGTTTACTTACAGGCTATGGAAGAAGGTATTTTGCAGGATATGGTAAACGCCGGAGCTGCTATCAGTACTCCAACTTGTGGACCTTGTTTTGGAGGCCATATGGGCGTTTTAGCGCCTAAAGAAAAAGCCCTTGTGACTTTCAACCGAAATTTTCTTGGAAGAATGGGCCATCCCGAAAGCAAAGTCTATCTTTCTAACCCTGAGACAGCAGCAGCTTCTGCTGTAACAGGCCAAATATCTCATCCGTCGGAGGTGGTCTCAAATGCCACTTAGAGGAAAAGCCTGGGTTTTTGGGAATGACATAGATACGGATATTATCATCCCCGCAAGGTATTTAAACGTTTTTTCTGGGGAAGAACTGAAAAAAAACATCTTTAAGGATTATATGCCTGAATTTGCGCAACAGGTAAAACCTGGTGATATTATTGTGGCTGGTAAAAACTTTGGATGCGGCAGCTCCAGGGAGCATGCTCCTTTGGCTTTAAAAGCGGCCGGTATTCACTGTATCTTGGCGCAATCTTTTGCCCGGATATTTTATCGCAATGCAGTGAATATAGGTATCTATGCTGTTGAGTGTCCAAAAGGTTTGGATGGGATTGAAAAAGGCGATATGCTTGAAGTTGATCTGGATACGGGGATTGTAGCTAATGAAAACAAAAGTACAGAATATCGAGCAAACCCATACCCTCCTTTTATGAAAGAAATTGTTTCCAGTGGAGGTTTGATTGAATTTACCCGAAAGCTGGTGAAAACACATGATTAAAATCTGTATTTTACCTGGAGATGGAGTAGGCCCTGAAGTCACACGAGAAGCGGTTAAAGTTTTACATTCCGTATTTGATATGATAGAAGAAGATATTGATTTATTGGAAGCTGAAATTGGTGGTGAAGCTATTGATGCGTGTGGTGTGCCCTTACCAGCTAAAAGCTTGGACGGTGCTTTTGAAAGTCATGCTGTTCTTTTAGGCGCAGTGGGCGGTGAAAAATGGGATGACTTGCCGGCGGAGATCAAGCCCGAGCAAGGACTGTTAAAGTTGAGAAAGCAACTTGATCTTTACGCAAACATACGACCGGTAAAAACTTGGCCTTTGATTGCTCAAGCTTCTCCCCTTAAAAATGTGGCGGAAGGAGCGATTCGTCCTGATTTGGTATTTGTGAGAGAGCTATCCAGCGGTATATACTTTGGTGAGCCAAGATACAGAGATACAGCGGAGGACGGGTCAAAATTTGCTGTTGACACGTTAATGTATTCTGCGACAGAGGTCGAAAGGGTGGCCAAAAGTGCTTTTATCTTGGCCCAAAAAAGAAAAAATAAGGTGACTTCTGTGGACAAGGCCAATGTATTAGAAACCAGTCGCTTATGGCGAGAAACCGTCGAACAAACAGCTCGAAGCTTTCCTGAGGTAGCCCTTGAGCATCTTTATGTAGATAACTGCGCGATGCAATTGATTAAGCGTCCTCAAGAATTTGATGTTATCTTAACAGGGAATATGTTTGGGGATATTTTAAGTGACTTGGCTTCGGTATTTCCAGGTTCAATTGGATTTCTTCCCTCCGCTTCCAAGGGGACCAAGGGCATTGATCTTTATGAACCTGTGCATGGTTCGGCGCCCACAATAGCGGGAAAGGATGAAGTGAACCCTGTGGCGGCAATTTTATGTGGAGCTATGCTGATGAGAGAAACACTAGGGAGAGATGACCTGGGTGCATTAATTGAGGAATCGGTAGATAGGATTTTAAAAACTGGGTATTGTACAAAAGATGTTTGCATGGATTCTAATCAGGCTAACCTCGTAAAAACCAGCGAAATGGGGGATTTAATAGTGGATCAAATCAAAGAAAGGGGGAAAGCAAGTGGTTAAGAGAAGTGCTTTAATCACCAGTGGTCCAAAGGGAGCACCTGCAAGAAGTCTCTTTTATGGAATGGGATATACCAAGGAAGAATTAGACCGACCCCTGGTAGGGGTGGTAAACTCCCAAAACGATTTAGTGCCAGGCCATAGACACTTGGATGAAATTGCTCAAGAGGTAAAAGCTGGAATTTTAGTTGAAGGAGGAACTCCCCTGGAATTCCCTGCAATCGGAATTTGTGATGGTATTGCAATGGGGCATGATGGAATGAAATATCCTCTGGCATCTAGGGAATTGATCTGTGATTCCATTGAAGCCATGACGAATGCGCATGTTTTAGATGCCTTAGTATTAATACCGAATTGTGATAAAATTGTGCCAGCCATGCTCATGGCTGCTGCTCGCCTAAATGTTCCGGCAGTGGTTGTGAGTGGCGGCCCCATGCAGGCGGGTCATTATCGAGGCGAAGCCCTAGATTTCAGCAATGGCATTGAAAAGGTTGGAGCTTATCAACTTGGAAAAGTCTCAGAGGAAGAACTGGAAGAAGTCGTAAAAAGGACCTGTCCAGGCTGCGGATCTTGTGCGGGACTATTTACTGCAAACAGCATGAATTGTTTGACAGAAGCGTTGGGGATGGGACTACCTTTTAATGGAACGGCCATGGCTCACAGCGGCGAACGAAAAGTCTTGGCCAAAACAGCAGGAAAAAAAGTCATGGAATGCTTTCATTCCAATTTTAAACCCAGGGATATTTTAACCTTTGAGGCCTTTAAAAATGCCATTACCGTAGATATGGCTATGGCTGGTTCTTCTAACACAGTACTGCATTTACCTGCTATCGCAAATGAGGCCGGGATCAGCCTTCCCCTCTCACTTTTTGATGAAATAAGTCAAAATACCCCTTACCTAGCTAAACTAAGCCCAAGTGGCAATCACCATATGGAAGATTTCCACAGATCTGGCGGGATACCGGCCCTTTTAGCGGAGCTTGATAAGGGGGATCTGCTGTATAAAGATTGTTTGACTGTTAGCGGTGAAAAATTAGGGAAGCAAATAGCTGACGCAAGCCAGGGTTCCATGGATTCTGCAGTGATCAGAAGCGTTGCTAAACCTTATCGTCCAACGGGCGGGTTGGCTATATTAACAGGCAATCTTGCTCCTGAAGGGGCAGTTGTAAAAGAAAGTGCCGTGGTTGAAGACATGATGCAGCATAGAGGGCCTGCAAGGGTTTTTTCTTCGGAAGAGGAAGCGGTGGATGCAATTTTTAATAAGAGGATAAAACCGGGCGATGTGGTGGTGATTAGATATGAAGGACCAAAAGGAGGTCCGGGTATGAGAGAGATGCTCAGCCCCACATCGGCTATTAGCGGAATGGGAATGGATGATTCCGTTTGTTTGATTACAGACGGACGTTTTTCTGGCGCCACTAGAGGTGCGGCAATAGGTCATGTTTCTCCAGAAGCTATGGATCAAGGACCGATTGGGTTTGTTGAAGAAGGGGATATGATAAATGTTAATATCCCGGATCGTGAGATAAAAATTGAATTAAATGATGAGCGTTTAAAGCAGCGGGCCGCAGCCCAGAAAAAACCTGAATTCAAAGTTCAAAGTGGGTATTTGAACAGGTATGCCAGGCTGGTAACTTCAGCTTCTACTGGTGCAGTGTTGCAGTGAGGGTGAGTTGAAGGTTGAGAATGTAAAGGAAGGATGAAAAAGTTGAAATATATGGAAGTCGTCCATATCATGATTATCAGGCAGATCAAGCTTTTTTACAGGTCTAAACCCAGGGTACTCGGATCGATTGCCCAACCCACACTTTTTTTTCTGGCCCTGGGTTTAGGATTTGGACCTGTGTTTGAACAAGCCGGTGATATCGATTATATACAGTATTTGACTCCCGGTATCATTGGGATGTCCCTGTTATTTGGCTCTATGATGAATGGGATGTCAATAATATGGGATAAGCAATTTGGTTTTTTAAAAGAAACACTGGTTGCTCCGGTCCCCCGTCCCAGCTTATTGATTGGTAGATGCCTAGGTGGGGCTATAACAAGTATGGTACAAGGATTTATCGTATTATTTTTAAGTTTAATATTGTTAGGATATCAGATCTCACATTTATCCTCTGTCCCTCTATTTTTGGCTGTGATGCTTTTAATTGCTTTAATGTTTTCTCTACTCGGTACCACGATTGCCGTAAAAGTTGATGACATGCAGGCTTTCCCAACAGTTATGAACTTTCTGATTTTGCCCATGTTTTTCTTATCGGGTGCAATTTTTCCCGTAGAGAATTTGCCTGGATTTGTGGTGCCTGTGACGCAATTCAATCCCATGACCTACAGTGTAAACCTGCTGCGAAGCGCTATAAATCTTGACTTCACTGTGGTTCAAATATTGGATTTGACGGTGATTGTGGCTTTAATCATCATGCTTTTGTGGATAGGGAGTAGGCTTTTTCAGCAGATTGAAACTTAAAAAAATGCTGGAGGGGGTTAAATAGTATAAATTCTCCCCTCCAGGGCTTGTTTGTTCTTTAGTTCGTTTCAATGATCATTTTAATTTTTCTTTGATACTCATTATAATTCTACCCGATGCTCCAAGATATGTTGATCCAATGCTTTTTGAAGTTCAAAGGTCACTTTATATTCAGGTACAGAGAAGGATACGTTGTCTATTTGATTTATGGGAACAACTTTATTTGTTGTGCTTGTTAAAAAAACTTCGTCACAATTTAACAGCTCACTAATGCTCATAAATTTTTCTGCGATTTCAATCCCCAGCTCTTCTGCCAACTCAAAAATAGTTACCCGAGTGATTCCTCTCAATATTCTAGGACCCGTAGGTGCTGTATAAACGATGCCATCTTTTACACCAAAGATGTTAGTGCTGGTGCCCTCGGTTACCCCTAACCGGTGAACTTGAATGGCTTCATAAGCACCGGCCTTTTTAGCTTTTTCTTTGTAAAAGATGTTTGGCAGCAAATTGATACTTTTAATGTGGCACCTGTTCCAACGTTCATCTGGGACCATAATTGTTTTGACCCCGTTATTTCTCTTTTCGCTGTCAGGGAAACTCGCTTCTTTAGCAAACATAAAGAGATTCGGTGCTTGTGATTTCGGAAAGTGGTGGGTCCTTGGAGCCGTCCCCCGGGTGACTTGTAAATAAATGATTCCTTCACCAATTTCTACTTTATTTAATAGTTCTTTAGCGGCTTGTTTTATATGATCTGGTGTGGGCATATTTTCAAACAACATTTCATTGGCCCCATTCCAATAGCGTTCAAGATGTTCATCTAATTGATACACTTTTCCGCCAAAAACACCCACGACCTCATATAAGCCATCACCAAAAATAAACCCTCTATCCAAGGCGTCTACCTTGGCCTCTTCGAGCTCAAAAAATTCCCCGTTCAAATACGCCTTAGACTTTGACATATTAACACCTCCACTTCTAAATTTTATAAAGCGCTTATTTGTAAAGCTCTTTTGATTGTGGCCTCGGCCAAAATATCAGTTGGATCCAGTAAATTTGCGTTAAATCTGTTTTTGTATTTCGTGTTTTTATTTATTAGTATCGGTATTTCGGTACAACCCATTATAAGAATATCAGCCTCCTGATCTTCAAGGTAATGGATGGGGTCTTCTAATTGTTGTACAGCTGACATAGATAAATCCCCTCTTTTTACGGCATAGATCCCTTCCATCACTTGCTCTTGATAGGGAGAAGGGGTTAAAAGCTCCAGGCCAAAACTTGATAACGCATTATGATAAATCTGGGATTTGATTGTTCCTGTAGTAGCGAGTAAGCCTACTCTATTGGTCATGTTTTTAGCGTTAGATTTCATTTCCTTTATATATTTTACAGTAATGTCTATCATATTAATGAAGGGGATATTGATAACTGATATGATCTCTTGTGAAAAATAATGGGCAGTATTGCACGGCATGACAATAAAATCCGCTCCCATTTGCTCTAAACTTTTTGCCATTGACTGCAGCTCAGAAACTGGGCTTTCGCCTCCAAACAGTATCGCTTCGGTCCTATCGGGGACAAGTGGGTTATTATCCACCAGCATTCTTAAATGATCTTGGTCTTTTTGAGCCGGAGTTTTTTGTATTATTTTATCCATAAAAATGACAGTGGCCTTTGGCCCCATCCCTCCTAAAATTCCCACGACTTGTCTCGACATTTTGTTCCCTCCTAAGATCCCCGATTGCGATTTTTGAGAGTGTTTATACAAAACAAAAACCACTAAGATTATTTAAAAATACCTGATATTCCATGATATGTATAAATATGTCATGTTTAGGCAAAAAAATTATGTCCATAGTTCGGTTATTTACCATTATTTTAACATAATTTGAATATAAGGGGTAATAAACTTTGATTGATCTGAAAATAAAAATTGCGTCCCAAATTGCATTAAGAAAAAGTGTTAAATGAAACGTGAAGGTGATACAAGATAAAAAACACCCTTATTAAGGGTGTTTTTACGGCAGTAGTTTTGAAGTGTAAAGACCATTTTAACAATGGTGCCGGGGGCCGGACTTGAACCGGCACGGGCATTCAGGGATGCCCGAGGGATTTTAAGTCCCTTGCGTCTGCCTGTTCCGCCACCCCGGCATTGTGCATCTTTATGACATTTATAAGTTTAGCAGAAGTCTATTTTTTTGTAAAGAGAAAAAAGAGGATCATGTAAAAAAAAACAGGATCATATAGAAAAATCTGACTATCAAGTTAAATCAGAATGATTGTGGTATTTAGTGTTGCAATGCTTTCGCTCATGGCTTTGCTGAACTGGTGGTCTCATGCTCCCGATTTTGGGCTGCGTTAAAACTCCCTCACTGCGTTCGGTCAAACAGTTAACGCAGCTTTTCCAAAATCGGTCCGCTGGTATAATCTAGAGCAAAGCAATATTCGCTCAAGCATCGCAACACATTATAATATGCTCTGATTTAACTTGATAACCATATAAAAAATAGGATCAGCAAAAAAGCAGGAAGATCAAGTGTCAAATAGAATTATATCATAATAGATGGTCAAATGAGAGGTGAAAAAATGATGGATTCTATTAAGCCGAATTTGTATTTTGTTTTACCTTTTTTACCTGTAATGATGTTCATTTTTGTTTTTGGCTTTAATCATGGATATGGACAAAGTGATGATGAACCTATACCCATAAAGGAGCTCACAGTAAAAGTAGAGGATGAACCACTGGAATTAGAAAATTCACCTAAAATTAAGGAAGGTAGAATATTGCTGCCAGCCAGGCCAGTGTTTAAGAGTTTGGGGGCGGAAATGGAATGGGACGGAAAAAATAAGGTGGCATATGGGATAAAAGGCGATCACAGGGTGTCTATGCCTATAGGATATGATGAAGCAATCGTAAATGGAGAGCGGAAAAGCCTGGATGTGCGTACTACGATTATCAATGACAGAACTTATGTACCCTTCAGGTTTGCAGGAGAAGCTCTTGGGGCGCAGGTGCTGTACGAAGCAGAAGACGGCGTTGTCAATGTAAACTTACCTGAATCGGATGCACCAGAAGAAAAATCGACAGAGGAGCATGAAACGGAACATGACACGGAGCATGATATTGTAGATGAATACCAACCTCACGAACATGAAGAAGGGATAGAGCAAGAAAATGATATTGAAAGCAGGGGTGAAGCAAGAAAGGAAGGGATGGACTTTCCTTCAGAACCACCAGCCTTGCCTCCATTACCCGGTTTTCCCCAGTTAGGGGGCGACGACGATACTGATGTAGGAGAGGAGTCACCCATAGAAGGGCCTGAGCCCCCAGAACCACCACAAACACCTTAAACTTAAATCAGAAGCACTATTTTAATCTACCATTAATTTTGACTTTAATTTTGACTTTAATTTTGACTTATGACTTATGGCTTATGATGATCAAGTTACATCAAGAAAGCAAATAATTGAATGTTGCCATGCTTGAGCGTACAGTGCTTTGCTCTATAATGATACCAGTGGACCGATTTTGGGAAAGCTGCGTTAACTGTTTGATCGAGCGCAAGCTTGAAGCGAAAAATGCAAATAATGTAAAATAATTCATAAAGTAACTTGTAGTAACGGATCAAGAAATTACGTAGAAGGAGGTGTTAGCTTGTCTAAACAAGCTTATCATGGATATCTTTATGGCATTGTACAGGGCGTTGGGATGAGGTTTACCGTGATACAAGTGGCTAACGAACTGGGGATTCAAGGGGGATATGTAAGAAACCTGCCTGACGGTAGGGTTGAAATATATGCTGAGGGAGATCCAGAGAGGATACAGGAGCTCATTCACATATTAGAAACAAATCAAGTGGGGAGAGGTAAAGTTGATAAAGTGGAAGGCCAATGGATGGAACCAAAAGAAAATTTATCAGAATTCAAAGTGCGGCGATAAGGAGAGGGGAGCGCTTATAATTGACAGTTAATTTTTTACTGGGCAGAAGCGGGAGTGGTAAAACCACTTACCTGGTAAATAAAATCACGGAAGAATTGAAATCTAGGCCGCAAGGAAGCCCTATAATCTTGCTGGTCCCCGAACAATCCACTTACCAAATGGAAAGAGCGATTTTAAATACCGGTGAGCTCAAAGGGTTCACCCGTTTGCAAATATTGAGTTTTCAGCGGTTAGCAAAAAAAGTTCTGGCGGAACAGGGGGCCAGGCATTTTTATGCTTTAGAGGATACCGGGAAAGAAATGGTACTTCAAAATATTTTACTGCAGCGAAAAGATGAATTATCTGTTTTAGATAAAGTGGCTACCAAAACAGGTTTTGCCCAGGAGTTTTCCCGGTTTATCTCTGAAGCAAAAATGTATCAAGTAGGCCCCGAAAAACTTGCCGGCGTCCGACAAAAAATTAGTGACGCGCAGTTAAGACAAAAACTTGATGAAATCGCATTAATATACGAGGATTATGAATCATTTTTAGGGGCCAACAATTATTGCCACCAAGAGGACCAACTGACTATGGCGGCGCCTTATATAGAAAAAAGTGATCTTGTGCTCGGGAGCACTTGTTACGTAGATAGTTTTTTTGGTTTTACACCCCAGGAACAAGAATTACTCCGTAAAATGTTTAAAACGTGTGCACACATGGAAATCTCATTAACTTTATCCCCTGATTTTCATGGACTCTCCCAAGATCACATTCATGTATTTAATCTTACCCTGGAAACATACCACCAGCTCCGAAAGATTGCGGTGGAAGAGGACGTGGCCCTATTACCAGACCAGAAACTGTTTGGCAATGGGGAAGAGACACTGCCCCGCTATGCAAGTGCGCCCGCTTTATCTTTTTTAGAGGAAAAGTGGCAAAATCGGGAAGTTGAGCCTTACCCTTCAAATCCAGAAAATATAAAATTAATTGAAGCAAGCAGCCAGAAAAGTGAAATAGATAAAATTGCCAGAGAAATTATAGCGCTGGTACGCGATAAGGGCTGGCGATATAGGGATATTGCTTTAATTAGCCAGGATATTGAAAACTATGAACCGTTGATAAAAGCCATTTTCGATGACTATGAGATCCCTTATTTTATTGACAGAAAACAACCGGTCCATCATCATCCCCTGGTGGAATTTATTCGTGCTTTATTAGAAACCGTCATCCGGGATTGGGACATTAACCCCCTTTGTAGGATGCTAAAAACAGGGTTGTTACCCCTGGATGGTGAAGAAGTATTTATTTTGGAGAATTATATTCTCGCCCACGGCATCTCAGGGGCGCAGTGGCGACGGGATGAAGCATGGCATTATACCGCCACCATAAATTTGGAGGATGGCGGAACTTCCCAGCTTGAACCAGGCTATCAATACGAGCAAAACATATTAAACACAGCCAATGGCGCCAGGCGAAAGGTTTGGGATGCACTTAAAATCACACTGGATGACTTGGAGGTCAGCAACGAAAAGTATGCGGGTCAAAAATACCGGGTGAGAGAGATTTCTACAGCTTTATGGCAGTTATTCGAAACTTTGGATTTCGAAAGTCAACTAGAAACCTGGCGTGAGGAAGCCAAGCTCAGGGAAGATTTTTCTCAAATGCAGCTACACCAGCAAATATGGCAGGTTACCGCCGATCTTTTTGATCAGCTGGTCTATTTTCTCGGCGAGCATGCAGTCACCTTAGAGGAATATCTTCAAATCCTTGAATCTGGGCTTTCCCAGGTAAAACTGGGATTGATCCCGGCATCCTTAGACCAGGTAATCATAGGCACGCTTGAAAGAACAAGGCCATATAAAAATAAAGCGCTATTTATGACTGGATTGGTGGAAGGCAACTTACCCGCAAAGATCAAAGATACTGGCCTGATCAATGACCGGGAAAGGTTGCTTTTGCGGGGAGAACATCTAATGCTGGCTCCCACCATAGAAGAACAAATTTATCAAGAACAAATGTTAATATATGCTACTTTGACCCAGCCCACCCGTATGTTATATATCAGCTATCCCCTGTCCGACATACAAGGGAAAAGCTTAACACCTTCAACAATTGTTGAGGATATTAAACAACTCTTTCCTGCATTGCTGGTGGATTATCAAGATGAGACGCCGACTGAGCAAAACGATTTAAATGAATACCTTGTTTCCGCGAGGAAAGCCATTAACCATTTAATGCAATCTGTGAATAAGCATGGAGGCATTGAAAAACTTCCCAATGAACAAAAAGTGTTAATTGCCTTGATTGCAAAGCTCTGCCCAAAAGCGGCAGAAGATGCCCTGGAGTTGCAAGGTTTGAAATACAATCACAGGCTTTCGGCTTTATCAAGTGACATACTGGCTCGACTCTACCCTAAAAAAATCCGCAGCTCTGTGTCTGGTTTGGAAAATTTTGCACAATGTCCTGGCAAATTTTTTGCGGAAAATCAGCTCAAACTCCAAGAAAGAGAAGAATACAAACTTGAACCAGTTAGCCTGGGGCTTTTTTATCATGCGGGTTTGAAAATGTTCTGGGACAAGTTAAATGAAAAAGAGCTGGCATGGGGAAATATTACTTCAGAAACGGCTGAACAGATCATTGACGAAATTATGCCTGTGCTGTCTCAAAGGTTAAAAAGTCAAATATTGCTCTCCAGCGAAAGAAATAAGTATCTTCAAAATAAACTGAGGGAACTGCTACACGTGGCAGTGACAACCCTAGCAATTTACAGCAACAATGAGGGATTTTCGCCGATTGGCTGTGAATTGAGTTTCGGTCAACAAGGTGAGCTCCAACCGGTGAATATCGACTTACAAGCGCGAGACAAGACGTTAGAGCTTAGAGGGAGAATTGACCGGATTGATGGTGCGAATCATCAAGGGCACAATTATATTAGGGTGGTTGATTACAAGGGCAAAGCCAAAAAATTGGAGCTAAAATACTTGTATCATGGGATAGATCTGCAGTTGATCACGTATTTGCTCGTTTCATTGTTCAATGCATCCACCTTGACAGGTAAAGGAGCAGCTAAGCCTGCTGGCGCACTCTATTTTGGGGTAGAAAACCCGATTATAAGCACGAGTGGGCCTGTGGATGCGGAGCAAGCAGCAGAAGAAATAAAAAAACATTTGAGCATGGAGGGAATTTTGCTTAAAGATGAACAAATATTACCCCTTATGACAAGCAATGATGAAAACGCTCAAAAGTTGTTGCCCTATAGTCTCAATAGATCAGGTGATTTTAGCAAAAACAGCAGTGTTTTATCTGAAGAAAATTTCAATATACTGCTTCAATTTACAGCATATCAATTGAAATATTTGGGCGATACAATTCTAACCGGCGAAGTCAATCCCGCCCCTTACAGGGATAAAAATATGAGTGCTTGCCATTATTGTCCCTATTTGCCGGTTTGCCAGTTTGATTTGAATTTTCCCGTCAACCGGTACAGGTCGGATCCTTCTGGAGGAGATTGGGACTTTTTCTTGAATGAAATGCAGGCGTTCGTCAGGGGTAAAAACAGTGAGCTAATCAAAGGAGATGAAGCTTAATCATGGCTTGGACCGAAAGACAAAGAGACATTATTCATAGCCGGGGGCAGAAGATACTCGTTTCTGCCGGGGCAGGATCAGGCAAAACAGCCGTACTCGTAGAAAGAATTATCAATCGATTGCTGGATGGGCAGGACCCGCTGACAATTGACAATGTCCTGGTGGTCACTTTTACCGAAAAAGCTGCGGATGAGATGAAAGAAAGAATTGCTGCTTCAATCAAAGAAGCATTGGCTCAAAATCCCGGTGACAATTTTTTGAAGCAGCAGCTTTTACTCTTAAATAAAGCTGCTATTTCTACTCTGCATGCTTTTTGCCTGGATACCTTGAGGCATTATTTTTACTATCTGGATGTAGATCCGGGCTTTAGCGTGGCTGATGAACATGACGTTGAACTGCTTCGCAGTGAAGTTATTGAACAGTTTTTGGAGGACAAATACCAGGAGGGAGAGCGTGATTTTTTACAGCTAGTAGATGCCTATGGCGGCGATAAAGAGGACGAGCGACTCAAGCGATTATTATTAAAGCTTCACAATTTTTCGCGCAGTCATCCAGACCCCTGGCGCTGGTTGGAATCTGTAAAGGCGCATTTTGATTTGGATGACACCCAGGCATTTGAGCACACGATATATTATCCAATCGTTTTATTTGAAATTCAATCGGATCTTCAAACGGCCCTTGATCATTTACAAAAGGGGATTGAATACTGTCGCTTGCAGGGCGGTCCGGGAAATTACGAGCAGTGCTTCGCCGATGAGTGGGAACAAATAGCAAAACTGCTTGAAGCAATCCAGATAAGTGGAGCTCGTGAAGCTGTGGGGCATGACACGCCTGCGGGGCATAACAAGACGGCGGGGCATGACACGCCTACAGGACATGACACGCCTACAGAAAATAATGCCTCAGGCCATTCACTTAATGCTGCTTTTAACGAAAATTTGATGTTGAAGCAGGATTGGGATAAATTTGCAACGCAAATGAAGTCGCTCCAGTTTAAACGGTTGCCTACTGTAAGGAAACAAGCAGACGTTGATAACGCATTAAAAGAGAAAGCAAAAAGTTGTCGCGAAAAAGCCAAAAAAATTGTAAAGCAGTTAGCCGAAAAATACTTTACTAGAAGCAAACAGGACCACATCAAGGATTTAGCAGCTATCTCTGGGTTGATGGATAGGTTGCTTCAACTTGTTCAAGCATTTGATGAAGCATTCTCTAGTGCCAAGCAAAGAAGAGGCATCATGGATTTTTCCGATTTGGAATTGTATACTTATCATCTTTTACAGGCGTATCCACGTATTGCTTCGGAATTAAGCGATCACTACCAGGAAGTTCTAGTTGACGAATACCAGGATATAAACGAGGTACAAAACGCGATTTTAGAAAAAATCACCGGAGACGATGAGGCAGAAGCAGGGTTGTTTATGGTGGGAGATGTGAAACAGAGCATTTACCGATTTCGCATGGCTGAACCGGGGCTGTTTTTGAGCAAGTATAATCAATTTTATCAAGGCCTCCAACAGGGAAAAGTTATTGATATGCAAGAGAATTTTCGCTCGGCTCCTGGTGTTGTTGAGGGCGTCAATTATTTGTTTCAAAATATTATGTCTGGCACGCTATCGGGGTTAACTTATGATGAAAAAGCCAAAATTTACCCCGCCAGGGAAATAGTAACAGGTGCCAGCAGGGAAATCGAGCATGATCGTGTTATTGCAGACCAGTGTGAAGTCCACCTGTTAGATCAAGCACAGCAGGGGCAGGCTTTAGCAAGGGATGAAGAGAGAGAAGCTGGCATCATCACTTATTTGATTGAGAAACTGGTTGATGAAGGCCATCAAATATACGACCGTGAATTAGGGGGATTTAGACAGATTGCCTACAGGGATATCGTCATCCTTTCACGAAAAGGCAAAGATTACGCGGAGCATGTTGCCAGCATATTTCAGGATAAAGGTATCCCGCTCCACGCTGAAATTGAAACGGGGTATTTTGCCGCTCAGGAAATTCAAGTTATGCTGTCGCTGCTCAGGGTGATTGACAATCCCAGGCAGGATATTCCTTTAGCCGGCGTCCTCCGTTCACCTTTGGTTGGTTTGGATAGTGATGAAATGATCAAAATTCGCTTTATGGGCCAGCACGGCGACTACTATGATGGTCTATTAAATATAGTATTCAGAGACGAGCAAAATCACAGCCCAAGCGAAGGGTTGGATGAAAGAGCAGAGCAAGTTTATGACCGCTTTGCTGCAGAGGATTTGGCTAAATTGGATCATTTTTATCAATTGCTGCAGCGCTGGTGGCGGGTGGCCCGGGAGAAAAGTCTCTCCCAGCTTATTTGGGACATCTATCAGGTGACTGGCTACCTAGATTATGTTGCTGGTTTTCCCGCAGGCAAACAGAGGCAGGCAAATCTTTGGAGTTTTTACGATCGGGCCCGCCAGTTTGATCAGTTCACCCATTCTGGGTTGGTTAAATTCTTGAGTTTTATTAATAAATTGTTGGCGGAAGATTTTGATCTCGGCAAAGCGACCACTGTTACCGAAAGTGATAATGTAGTGCGGTTTATGAGCATCCACAAGAGTAAAGGGTTAGAATTCCCTGTAGTTTTCTTAATGGGTTTAGGGAAGCAATTTAATTTGCAAGATCAACACGGAGATATCATATTGCATAAATCTGCTGGCGTGGGGCCGAAACTGGTGGATTTGGAAAAAAGGATAAAATATCCCACTATAGCCCAGCATGCGGTTAAAACATTGTTACATCGAGAAACCCTGTCCGAAGAAATGAGAATTCTTTACGTAGCCATGACCAGGGCAGAAGAAAAGCTTTATCTTGTGGGCTCTTATAAAGAGCCGACTGACAAAATAGGCGAGTGGCAAAACACTGCCTCGGCCAAGTGCTATTTAGATTGGATCATCCCCTATCTTGGCAGCGATTCCGCATTAGCGCACCAGGTATGGGAAACCTCGCCGGGCATAGATGAGGATTTAGAAGAAAGGCCTGGGGAAGCTGAAGAGAGTATGTCTTCGGAAAAAGATGAGAATAACGGGGAAAAAAGCGAATGGGATAATTTCTGGCATGCTGTGAATCATGCGATCAATATGGAAAAATTGGAAAAAGTGAATTCAAATGAAGAAGCAAGCGCTTTTGTACATGATGTACACGATATTGAAACCATTCAGAAGCAGTTGGCTTATAGTTATCCTTATAAACTAGCCACGAAGTACCCCGGGAAACTTTCTGTTACTGAAATGGTCAAACAAAGGCAGTCAGGTGAAGAAAGCCCAGTTATCAATATTGAGGATGAAAATTTGCCTGAACCTTTTGATAAACCTTCTGAAAAAATTGCAGCAAGTGACGCGGCCTCACCTTCTACCAGGCCAGCATTCATGAAAGAGGGTAAAGAATTAACCGGGGCTGAAAGAGGTACGGGCATTCACCTGGTTTTTCAACACATTCCGTTAAAGTACGGTTTGACGCGTGAATGTTTGGAACAGTTTCTCGAGCAAATGGTAACAACAGGTTTTATCACAAATGAGGAGAAAAATTCCGTACCAGTAGAACAGGTGCTGGCTTTCTTTGCAAGTGAGTTGGGAGAAAAAATCTTGAAATATCCTCAAAATGTGAGCCGCGAATTGCCTTTTACCCTGGGCATTCCTGCTGGAGATTTGTTTATTGAAGCGGATGGGTGGCATGGAACAGAAAATCAGAAAGGGGAGAAAACTAACGATACGAACAATAATCATAGAGCATCGGATGGCAGAGGTGATGAAAGCGCGTTTGAACAAGAAATCATCGTAATGCAGGGCGTGATCGACCTGTTGTTTTGGGACGGCGAAAAATACTATTTGATAGACTTTAAATCAGACTACAAGCCCGGTTTAATGGGAGCAAACAGCGAAACCCTTGAAGCGTATATGGTTTCAAAATACGAAGAACAGATCAAACTATACAAAAAAGCTGTACAAGATATCTTAGGCGAGCATGATAGCGGCTTTGATCATGATATTGTCGCTTATATTTTCCATGTGCCTACTGCACAATGGATAAATGTATAGTACACATAGCATAATATAGCACTAATAGCATATACGGTGTTTTGTGTTTTTGCATTTTTATTAGCTTTTTTAGCTTTTTCCCTTTGCATTTTCCTGTTGCTTTCGCTTGAAGAAAAAGCGTTAATGTGATATATTTTTAGATGCAAAGCTGAGAAAAAGGGTATGCAAATAAAAATACGGGTCTGTAGCTCAGTGGGAGAGCGCTTCCTTGACGCGGAAGAGGCCGTAGGTTCGATCCCTACCAGACCCACCACT
>CAZARY010000025.1:0-16244 GCA_964487675.1 uncultured Clostridia bacterium
GTAAAATAGAATTATTAGTTGATGATCTGTTAATTAGTAAAAGATTAAAAGAAGTACAACCTCCTGTTAGAGTAAAAAGTGGTGCTTTAGCGAGATATGCTAATCTAGTAACCTCTGCAGATCAAGGAGCCATCTTAATTTCAAAAACATGATATTAATTATTTATGTCACTGGAAAATTCATTTCTTAAATTTATTTAGAAAAATTATCGCTTTAGTAAAACTTATAAACTTAGACCTTTATGTGATTCTTAAAAGAATACTATATTGAATTTTACACTTTAAATCATTGGGGGGAGGGATTGTCATGAAGACAATTGGCTTAATTGGTGGGATGAGTTGGGAATCATCAGCTGAATATTACCGGATTATCAATCAAATGGTAAAAAAAGAACTGGGGGAACCGCATTCGTGTGAATGCATCATGTATTCAGTTGATTTTTTTGAAATAGAAAAGCTGCAGCATCAAGGAGCATGGGATGAATTGACCGAGAGAATGATCGATATTGCTAGAACCTTGGAGGATGCTGGCGCGGATTTAATCATTTTATGTACGAACACCATGCACAAAATGGCTGGTGCTATAGAAGATAACATTACCGTTCCCTTCCTTCATATAGCAGATGCGGTGGCAAAAGAAATAAAAGCGCGAGGAATGAGTAAGGTAGGACTATTGGGTACAAAATTCACCATGGAAGGCGACTTTTATAAAGAACGATTGCACAATGAACATGAGATTGATGTTATTGTGCCCGGTGAAAATGACCGGGATACTGTGCACGGGATCATTTATCATGAACTCATTTCAGGCATCATTAAAGATGATTCCCGGAATCAAGTAAAAGTGGTTATCGATACATTATCAGCATCCGGGGCTGAAGGCGTTGTCTTGGGATGTACCGAAATTCCCTTATTGATTAAATCCCATGACAGCAGTATCCCTGTTTTTGATACCACCACGATCCATGCGAAAAAAGCAGTTGAATTTGCTCTAAACAATGCATAGAAGGATTCAACGAGAAGATTGGCACAAAACCAGAGAATCATGTTATTTTACTTTTGTTCTATTTAAATATTTCCAATTTGTGCTTTAAACTAACAATAGTGATCTCTGGATTTTTATATAATAAATGACTATGTCTTTTTTGACAAAGAAGGTTGGATATGGGAAAGTGAAAGGGCTAGACCCAAAAACTTTCTGTTTCGCATAAGAAGGGGGAAGTGGAGGAATGGATACAGCAAATTTCCAGAAAAAGCTATTGTGCTGGTATAACGCGCATAAACGCTCTTTACCCTGGCGAGATATTCAAAACCCTTATTATATTTGGGTGTCGGAAATCATGCTGCAGCAAACCCAGGTAAATACGGTGATTCCATACTTTGATCGTTTTATTAAGCAGTATCCTGGGGTGGAGGAACTGGCAGTGGCAGATGAAGAGGAATTGTTAAAGCTGTGGGAAGGATTGGGGTACTATAATCGCGTTAAAAACATGAAAGAAGCGGCTAAACAAATATTAGAAATTTATCAGGGAGAGTTTCCCCGAGACGCTAAAGCCCTTAGAAATTTGAAAGGGATTGGGGATTATACGGCGGGAGCCATTGCATCTATTGCTTTTGAAAAGCGAGAACCTGCGGTGGATGGCAATGTGCTTCGTGTAATGGCAAGAATAAGCAGCTATACCGGCGATATTAAAGCAAGCAAAGCGAAAAAAGAATTTACGGAAAATGTCCGAAAGCTACTTCCTGCAAAAAATATTGGTGATTTTAATCAGGCACTCATAGAATTAGGGGCACTGGTGTGCCTGCCAGGATCTAACCCCCAATGTTTTAAGTGTCCCATATCTGATTTTTGTAAAGCTTATAATAAAGGGCTGCAAAACCAGATACCGAAAAGAATGTCTAAAATGGAAAAACATGTAGAATACAAGACAGTACTAGTTCTTCAATGTGGCAAGCATTTTTTCATTAGACGAAGGCCGGGTGAGAAGTTGCTTGGCGGACTGTGGGAATTCCCCACCCTGGAAGGACATCGAACGCAAAAGGAAATTCGACATATACTGGAGAAAGATCTAGCTGATACGCTGCCAACGGAGGGAAAAGCAGCATCGGTATGCGATATCTTTCCTATGGATAAAAGCAGGGCAGTTTTTACCCATAAAAAGTGGGATTTAATGGGGTACTGGGTGCTTTTGGATGAAACTAAAAGCCTGGAAAATAGACCAAATATTGCCAAAAGGCTGGGTAGTGAGGGACGATGGGCCACAAAAAAGGAAATTTGTGATAAATATTCTATAGCTTCGGCATATAAAATATATAGAAATATGGTATCCAGGAAAAATTGATAAAAATTTACGGGAAACTGTATACTGTAGCAGAGAGTTCACTGCTTTAGCTGTGGGAATAACTGTGGAGTACGTGAAATAACAAGGTGATCGAGACGTGCTATGGATTGCATATATAAATCAACTTTATTGTACAAGTGAGGTGAAATCATTTTGAATAATAATGTCTGCCCAGTTTTATTATCTGGCTTACTTACTAACAGTGAAGTGGAAGACCTGTTTGAACAGGCGAACTGTATAGGGAGCGCTTGTGCTTGGTGGGATCCTGGGTACAATTTGTGCGTGGTGGAAATGGCCGCTTATAGATAACAGTAAAATAAAAACAATTATTGGAGAAATTGGAGGAATCTCAGCAAATATGTCGAAATATTTAAAAAAATAACAATGAAAGGGGAAAAAAATGGGGAATAGAACAATTAGAGTGCGGGGGAGCGCGGAAATATCAGCGCCTCCAGATACCACAGTGATCTCTTTTGAGGTGGAGAGCAGGAATTATGATTATGGAGCGTGCATGGAGCGCCTGGCTGAAAAAACGGAAAATTTACGGCAGGAAATGGTTTCCGTAGGATTGGAGAGGGATCAATTAAAAACTATTCACTTTGATGTCAGCACAGAATATGAAAGGATCTATGAAAAAAGAAAATTTAGAGGTTATAAAGCTTATCACAGGTTAAAAGTTGAATTCCCCTTGGATAAGGATTACTTAAATAAAGTATTACAGGTGCTTTCTAACACAGAAAGCCATGCTTCCTTCGATATAGCATTTAAAATCGCTGATCCCGATCCTTTTCGACATCAAGTTATAGCCAAAGCAGTTGAAAACTCCAGGGCAAAGGCCCGAGTGTTGGCCGAAGCAGCAAATGTGAAGCTAGGGGAAATAGTTTATATTGATTATAGTTGGTCTGAGGTTCGGTTTGAGTCTGATTTTTCTATAGAAACCATGAGCAGCCCTTTGGAAGCGCCAAATTTTGATTTTTCCCCTGAAGACGTGGATGTTTCTGATTCGGTCACTGTTGTATGGGAAATAACGAACTAATTATTTTGCTTGAATGAGTTTAATTCTTTAATTCTCACAGCTAATTATTAGATGAGTTAGATGAGCCCAAAAAATGTTCAAAAAAGTTTAATGAAATGCTAATACAACTCCAAGGAGCAGGCGCTGCTCTTACCGGCTAAGAAGCCGGTGGAAAAAGCCAGCTGCAGGTTAAATCCCCCAGAAAGAGCATCCACATCAAGGATTTCACCCGCGAAATGCAAACCTTGGATGAACTTGGATTCTAGGGTAGAAGGGCTTATTTCATTTGTGTTGATGCCACCTGAAGTAACCATAGCTTCATTGGTGTTTTTGACTTTTAAAACGGTTAGTTTAAGATCTTTCAAACTGTTGATTATTGTATTTCTTTCTTTTTTGCTTAATTGATTCATGCGGGTACTTTCTTTTACATCAAGGTGAGCCAGTATTTTGCTTACAAATCTTTTTGGCCAGAAATCGGCTAATATTGTAGAAATTTGCTTTTTATGAGTAGATTTTGAGATAAATTCTTCCTGCAGCCACTTGTGGCTTAGCTCTGGTACAAAATCTATAGAGATTCGATGCCCTTCTGCTGGGATATAAATATCTTTTAGCAGGGTGCTTAAATGCAGGGGAGCAGGTCCAGAAATTCCAAAATGAGTGATTAAAAGGTCACCGTCAAATTTTTTAGTAATCAGTTTGCCTGGAGTTTTTTCGATTTTTGTTTTGATAATAATATCATTAAAAGCAATTCCAGCCAATTCAGTAATCCATTTTTCCTTTATGACCAAAGGCGCCAGGCTGGGCTTTAAAGGCGTTACGGAGTGGCCTAGTTTTTTTGCAAGCTCAAAGCCTTTGCCTGTGCTGCCTGTTACTGGATAAGAGATGCCCCCGGTGGCCAGAACAACTTTAGCAGCCCCGTATGTTTGCCCGTTTTTTAAGCGAATACCTGTAATTTTCGAATTATTAACGAAGAGCTCTTCGACTTCTGTACGAAAATAAAGTTTAACATAATGTGCATTTAATATGTGAAGCAGTGTTTCTACCACCTGCGTTGAATCATCGCTCCTAGGGTATATCTCATTATTCCTTTCAGCTTTTAGAGGGCATCCGTTTGCTTCAAGCATCTGCATCAAATCTTGACTGGAAAAAGTATAGATACTTTTGGTGGCGAACTTTTTATTGGTGACAATGTTTTCTAATATGTCCCTTGGTTGTCCGGCATTTGTTATATTACAACGGCTGCCCCCAGTTATTTTCAGTTTTTTTCCTAGCTCTTGATTTTTTTCCAGAAGCATCACAGCCACTTCTTTGCGCGGGATATTTTTTGCAGCAGCTATGGCAGCCATTATGCCAGCAGGTCCGCCACCTATAACGACGATTGAGTTTTGTGTATGTTTTGAACCGTTTTTAAAAGTGCTCACAAGTTTTCACCTTGCTTTCATTTATAGCTTTATTTGCTTTTTAATCTAATTTATTCATAGTTTTTAAATTCTTTTCCATATTTCTCCTGATCTTGTTTAATATCTTATTATTATATTATTCGCACCTTAGCTCTTTTGAACCTTCCAAGTTGAATTTGTTAAGTAGTTTTTGGATAAATAGTTGGATAAGTACTTTTTTTGGAATCTCTTAAAGTGGGGTTCATAGAGACTTAAGTGGCGACAGCGTTTAGACGCAAAAAGCCCTCTTAAAGTAAATTCTTTAAGAGGGCTATATTAAAATGTTGAACACTATATGCTGAATATGATACAGAGCTTTGAAACACGAAGTTCGTAGAAAATTATAGATAGGTTGTATTTATACTAAATAAACTTTATAGACTTATGGGATCCATTCTTCTACTGTATCTCGATTATTTTCCATCCATTCCGCTGCAGCCTCCGCCTCTTCTCCTTCTCCGTAGTCATCGAAAGTGTCGATCAATTCTCCGTATTCTTCATCTGTTAAATAGATGTTTTCAAAAAACTCGGCGACTTCGGGTTTTTCTTCACTAAAGCCTTTCCAGGCTTTTACATACACATCTTCTTCTTCTCCGTAGACCAGTTCAGGATCTTCTAGGAACTTTAAATCCATCCGGGCAAATTTGAGGTGGGGTGTCCATCCGGGTACAACAATCCACTCTTCATTTTCATAGGCCTCTTGCAGAGTGGCTGTCATAGCTTCCGCACTGCTGTGAATCAATTCTAATTCCAGATCATAAGCTTCGATGGCGTCTTCTGTGAGTTCCATAATGCCTGCTCCTGAATCAATACCAATGATTTCGTTGTCGAAGTTATCGCTGTGGGCGTTGAGCTCCTCAATACTGTCGATGTCCACATATGCCGGGACGGTTAGGCCCAGCCTGGCTCCCTCATAAGTTTTACCAAGGTCTTCCATGTCATCGCCGTGTTCTTCCATGTAACTTTCATGGGTGACAGGCAGCCAGGTAGCCAGGTACGCATCAATATCCCCAGCGGCTACTGAAGTAAAAATGGCCCCTAAATCTGCTCTTTGCATATTAACTTCGTAGCCCATTTCTGTCTCTAAAATATACTTTGCTAGATAATGCAGTGAAATCGCATCTTCATAAGGGCTTGTAGCTAAATTGACCGTTCCGTCCCCTTCCTCATCTTCAGGAGCGCACGCAGTAAAAATCAAGACCCCCACTAGGGCAAACAAAATCATTTTTTTCCACATAGGCCAAGGTTCCCTCCTTTTTGTGCCATCATTATAACGGCCTAGGAAAAATATATCTAACATCTTATAAATCATCAAAATTAAATATATAGCAAATAGAAGCAAATATTTACCTGTTTGAGTCTTACTGGTACTTTTATTCTACATTCGCTTTATTTGCGGGGTGTATTTACTCATGCTCATTCATATTTTATTTCGTGCTATTCAAGCTTCTTTATAGTAAAATAGGATATGATAGCCTTGAACAGCGCCGCATTTGACTATTAACAAGAAGAAAATGTTGTTGCCGGCAACGAGATATTGATGTAGAGTTATTGTGGTTGGTGAAATTGGGCATTAAAGTTAAATTAAGATATAGAATAACGTGTTAAATTAACGTGTGGGAAAAATATGGGGGATGCATATGCAATTTATACGCAACAAATGGCTTAAACCTGTATTGATTTTTATTCTAATCATAGCGGTGCTTAGTACAGCATTTTTGGGCTACTTGGCCTATATAGTTTTAACCATGGATGATTTAGCTGTGGAAGATCAACCGCAAACATCCAGATTTTATTATCAAAATCAAGAGTTGATGACTACCCAGTTTGTGGAAAACAGGACCGTTATTTCCCTGGATGAAATGAGTGAGGAAGTCATATGGGCTACCCTGGCTGTAGAAGACAGGCGATTTTTTGAACATAATGGTTTTGATTTAAGGGGGATTGTCAGAGCAGCCTATAAAAATCTAAAAGAAGGGCGAATCACACAGGGGGGGAGTACAATCACCCAGCAACTGGCAAAAAACCTGTACCTGACCCATGACCGAACCTGGGAGCGAAAAATTGACGAAATTGCATATACATTTCAATTGGAAAGACAATTCACTAAGGATCAGATTTTAGAGGAATACTTGAATACTATTTACTACGGACATTCTACATATGGGATTGAAGGAGCTGCGCAGCTTTATTTTGAAAAGCCGGCATCGGAACTTGTCTTGGCTGAAGCCGCTCTTTTAGCTGGACTGCCGAGGGGGCCCGGTTATTATTCCCCATTTATTGATAAAGAAGCGGCATTGAGACGGCAGGAAACTGTGCTCATATTAATGGAAGAAGTGGGATTTATTTGCGAACAAGAACGGGAACAGGCTTTAAATGAGGACCTTGACTTTAGTGAAAGCCCGGCTTTACCCCGCGAAAATAACTATATTGTGGCCCAGGTCATGGGCCGAGAATTGGAAGAAATATCAGTATCGGATTCTGATAGGATTCAAGCGGGCGGCCTGGAATTATATACGACTATTGATCCTCATATGCAGTCCACTGCCGAACGATTATTAAGAGAGAAACTTCCTGAGCAAAGGAAGGATGAGCATGGAATTTCCCAGCCCCAGGGTGCACTGGTCGCTTTAGAGCCTGATACCGGTAAAATTCGCGCCTTAGTTGGTGGTAAAAATTATCAAGAATCCATGCTCAACCGGGTGAACATTCCCAGGTCAAGTGGCTCGGCCTTTAAACCTTTGGTCTATGCAGCTGCTTTGGAAGCGGGATTTACGGCTCTTGATAATTTTCACTGCGGCCCTGTTTCTATCCAGGAAGATGGTATGAACACGGCCTATGAACCCACGGATTTTGGGGGCGGGTATCATCATGAAGATTTGTCATTAAGAAAAGCATTGATGGACTCCTGTAACATAACAGCTGTAAAGCTTAATCGGAAAATGGGCGGAGAAAAAACTATTGCAATGGCAGAAAAACTGGGGATTGAAAGCAAAATTGACAATTACCTATCCATGCCCTTGGGAACTTCTGAAACAACCCTGTTGGAATTGACCGCTGCATATGCTGCTTTTGCCAACGGCGGTTACCGGGTGGAGCCTGTGCTTTTGGAAGAAGCGTTGGGTCCAGAAGGGGAAAAATTGGTTAAAAATTCCGCTCCCCTGGAGCCCCAAGAGAAGGTATTGGATGAAGGGGTGGCCTACCTGATAACGGATTTAATGAAAGATGTCCTCCAGCCAGGTGGAACGGCTTCTTTGGCTAGTGATGTGCTTGAAAGGCCTGCTGCAGGGAAAACGGGTACCTCCCAGGGTTTTAGGAATGCTTACATGATTGGTTATACGCCATCCCTGGCGGTAGGTTTGTATATTGGAGATGATCAGGGAAAGTCTTTGCATGGCACTGGTGGCAGCCTGGCAGCCCCTCTATGGGCTGAATTTATGGAAACGGTTTCCAGAGACATGGATATACCTCCGAGCGATTTTGAGAGACCCAGCACAATTAGAGAGGAAACCATCTGTTCGGAAACAAGCCTTTTGCAAGATCCCAATTGTACTGCCGACGGGTTTAGCGAGATATTTATTAAAGGGACCGTACCTTCTGAAGAATGCTCTGACTTGGAATGCCCTCATATAGAGGAACCGAGCTGGTGGCAGTGGGATTTTTGGTTTGATTAAGACTATTGTAACGGGATTATCTTTTGCGTCGCTTCATGCCACCCGTGAAATAGAAAATTAGGAGCAGACCACCCACGACTAAACCTAGTTCATTTTCACCAAAGCTGTAGTCGCCTTGGATCAAATCATCTATCATTCCAACTATGGAGAAACCAATAGCTGCTAGGCCAAGAATCAACCCCAAATAATTCAAATTAAAACTCATTGCATTCATCCCCTCACTTGTTATTTATTTCAGTTTGAATTGATAACCATTTTGCCAAATATGAAACAATATAATTTTACCATTGATCTATTTAATGATTCAAGCCTGTTTGTTGTTTGTGTTTGTCTTATCAAAAGGACTCAATGATTCAGAAATAAAATATTAGGAGAGAAAGAAATGATTATAGTTAGAACATAATGACCTTATTCACAAAACTATGTTAAAATAAAATGTATAGGGGTTTTTCTTTTGGAAGATATAATATTGCACGAATGAAGGGAGCCTAGGGGAGTGAAAATGCGTCCTGAAAATACTGATAATTATCAATTCAGGTGGGTTAAAATAGGATTAAACAACACCCCATGGCTGGTTTTTTTTGCCTGCTTTATATTCTTGCTGGGGATAACTTCTTTGTGTTTAGCAGGGTGTGCTGAGCAGGGAAGCGCTGAGCCCCTAGATGTAAGTGATGAAAATGAACGGGAAATCTATCTTCCTGAAAAACCAGAGGTTAAAGTTTCTGATAAGGCCCCCGTTCTAGGTGATCCATTAGAAATAAAATTGAAAAATGTGAAAAAATTATCAGACCTGACCTTGGAGACAAACTTTGAAGGGGATACAACGCGGGTTTTTTTCCAGGAAGGTACATTGAGGGTCATTAAAGGGATTGACTATTATAATGCAGTTGGAGAATACACGATTTACCTTAAGGTGACAGGAAAAGCTGGCAATACATGGAATGAAAAACTTGACATTGAAATTTTAGCGGGGAATTTTCAGGAGCAAGAATTTTCGGTGGCGATCGAAGCTTCAGAAGAATGGACAGAAGAAAACCTAAAAAAACAACGAGAGTTGGTAGAAGCATCACGACAGGATACTGCCAAAGAGCCCTTGTGGGCAGGCGAATTTATTTGGCCCCTTGATGGAGATATCACCTCAGAATTTGGCGCTGTTCGAATTATTAATCAGGGTGAGCCCAACCGGCACTCCGGTATAGATATTGCTGAAAGTACGGGTACCTCGATAAAAGCTGCAAACAGTGGTAGGGTAAGACTGGCGGAGCCCCTGGTGTCTATGGGAAAAACTGTAATAATTGATCACGGTGTGGGTATCACAAGTGAATACCTGCATATGGATGAAATTTATGTAGAAGCAGGAGAAAAAGTGTCAAAAGGTGAAATCATTGGTGAAGTAGGTGAAACAGGTTTTGCCACCGGTCCGCATTTGCACTGGCAAATATATATCGATGAAACGCCCGTAAACCCGGCGTGGTTTTTGAAAGAGGATAGCGATTAAAGAGTGTGAACATAAATGTGAATGCGATAACGACAAGTATCATTCAATATAGCGATTTGATAACAGGTTTATAGTTAATTTAATTTAATTCAATTAATTTACTGGATAAAAGCGGGGGAGCCATATTTATGCTTGATGATTATGTTTTAAATGTCCTACCAATTATTATCATCATATTCGTGTTTATACTCACAGGAATTATTTATTACA
Organism: uncultured Clostridia bacterium; assembly: GCA_964487675.1. Taxonomy (GTDB): domain Bacteria; phylum Bacillota; class Natranaerobiia; order Natranaerobiales; family Natranaerobiaceae; genus CAZARY01. The sequence continues at coordinate 10,178 of CAZARY010000025.1, forward strand.
CCAGTTTGTATTCAGAGCGGACAAGAGATGTGCTTTTAATAGGGACGCTGGGGCTGTCTTTTTTAATGCTTTTGCCGTATTTCCCGCTTATTTTACAAGGAAGGACTTTTACCTACGTTATAGCAGAATTTATACCGCCTTTCGGAATCTCTTTTCGAGTAGATGCGTTGAGCTATAGCCTCAGTTTGTTGGCTTCTTTTATTTACATGATGGCCGGCATATATTCACTAGATTACATGAAGTATGAAGAGCATACGAGCCGCTACGCTGTTTCGTTTATGCTAACCTATGGGAGTATTTTAGGGGTGTTTTTTGCGGCCGATCTATTTACACTGTTTATATTTTTTGAATTGATGTCTTTGATTTCTTATATGTTAATCATTCACAATGAAACCGCTGAAGCTCTTAAGGCTGGCTATAAATATCTGATAGTAACCGTTATCGGTGGATTGTTTCTATTCCTGGGGATTGTAGTCGTTTTCGAGCTCAGCGGCAATATTTCTTTTGTCTACGCGGGTTCAGTTGCTACCTTTACCAATTATGTGGCCCTTTTGGGATACTTCTCATTTTTGCTTGGCTTTGGTATGAAAGCTGGTATGGTCCCTCTGCACATCTGGCTGCCGGAGGCCCATCCTGTCGCGCCTTCCCCTGCCAGTGCCCTCCTTTCAGGTTTGATGATCAAAACAGGGGCTTATGGGCTAATCCGGATCTCTTTCCAGATTTTTAATTTTTCCCTTTTAATGAATACTAACTGGAATTTAATTTTGGTGGGATTCGCTATTGTGACTATTTTTCTTGGTTCTGCCATGGCACTTTTCCAGGAAAATTTAAAGAGGCGGCTTGCTTATTCGAGTATTGGTCAAATGGGCTATATTCTTTTAGGGATTGGGATTATGAACGGGGTGGCAATTACAGGAAGCATCTTTCATATTTTTACCCATGCGTTCATGAAAAGCACTTTATTTTTAGCTGCCGGGGCCATGATTAAAAAGACAGGGAAAAAGAATATAAATGAGCTAAGAGGCATTGGCCACCAGATGCCTTTTACCATGCTGGCTTTTACCATTGCTTCACTTTCTATGATCGGGATCCCCCCGCTAATGGGTTTTTTGAGCAAGTGGACTTTGAGTATGGGAGCTTTGGCCGATGGCCATACCATGTACGTGGTTGTGTTATTAATAAGCAGTTTAATGAACAGCCTTTATTACTTGCCTATAGTTAACAGTGCGTTTTTCCAATATTCTTTTGATCCGGAATTAAATAAACGTACGATATCTCCCGTTATGCTGTTACCCATCATTATCTTGGGGGTAAGCTGCCTTGTGTATACTTTGATTCCATTTAACATCTTCTATACTTTTGCTGAAATGTCTTCTAATATGTTGTTTTCCCCGTTTTTTTAAAACTGTGACTGCTCGTGAATTTATTTTGATTGGAAGTCTCAAAATTTCTAAGCTAGAAACTTGGAAAAATGGAAAGAAATGGTAAATAAACTGTTAATATTTTACAAGAAACTGAAGCAGAACCCCCAAAATTTTAGCTGTGAGAGTATGCCAAATGAAAAATACTAAAGAGAACCGTGAGGTAGGTCGCATATGTCTTTTATAGCCTTAATTATTGCACTGGGCTTTTTTGTTTTAGGACTAGTAGGGACTTTTTTACCTGTTTTTCCAGGCGTGGTTCTGATTTGGGTGGGCATGTTTTTGTACGGCCTGCTCACAGGCTTTGATGAATTGTCTGTGGGTTTTTACGTGGTCCAAGGACTGGCAGCATTTTTGGTAATCTTGATGGATTACCTGGCTGCTGCCCTGGGCGCCCAAAAATTTGGGGGCACAAAGTTAACAGCTAGTTTAGCAGCAGTAGGGTTGATTGTAGGGGTTGTTTTGTTCGGACCGCCCGGGGTAATTTTTGGCCCTTTTATCGGTGCTTTTATTGGTGACCTGGTTCAGAAAAAGCCGCCCGAAGATGCCTTTCACTCTAGCATAGGCACGGTAGTAGGTTTGCTGGGCGGGGCTTTAGCCAAATTTTTAATTGAGATCGTTATGATTTTCTGGTTTTTTATCGCCCTCATCTAAATGAAGCATAAAGGCCACCAAAGATGCTTCATTTTCAAAAAAATGACTGTTGTCCTTCTCATAAATGTCATATAGAATTGCCAGCGCTTTTCCATCGGTAAAATCTCTTTTTCCGGGTTATTTTTACAACCAGTACTTTTTTCCCGATTGAAAGAGCATCCTTTAAAATCTCTATATTAGCCTGGTTTACAGGGCCAAAAGGAATGGGGGTTGTAAAACGTCTTTGCTTTTCTACGATCGTATTACGTATTACTTATAACCAGACCATTCTGTACAAATTATAATAATTTTGATAATATAAATATTAACTGACATCGTTTTGATATGGGACATCGTTTTGATATCGTTCATAGTCTAATAGGCAGGGTGCCTGTAGTTTATTTTACAGGAGAATAGGGAATCAGGTGAAAAACCTGAACGGACGCGCCGCTGTGTTCGGGTAGCCTTTAAACTTTTTATAACCACTCTTTCATTAAGTAAAGGGGAAGGGCGTTTAAAGGCCAAGCCCCGTAAGTCAGAAGACCTGCCTTGTCCTATTATGGGCTTGTTTCCTCGCGAAAAGGATCATGCTTTTTCGCTTATATTTGGCGAATAGGGAAAGGCTAAACTGCCTCCTTCAAATTGAGTTTAAGCAGATATAGGCGCTTCAAAGCATATTTTCCGGCGACAGGCCGGAAATTTTTATTTTGGTGCCCAAGAATTTTTGGTGATGGATTATTTTTCTTCAAAAATATGGAGGCTCAAGTGAGTTCAGGGAAACAATTCTGAAGAATTCTGAAAGGGGCTGCGATTTTTGAGTGAGCGCAGCAGTATTATATACAAAATGTATTGACGCAATTAGAATTAACTTGACTTGATAACCATTTTACAGATTGAGACAAAAGGGCCTAATGGGGTGATGTTGTGCAAATCATAAAAGGCTACCTTAAAGCTATTACAGTGCTTACCAGGCTGCCTGTGAGAAGTGTATATGATATTCGTGTCAAATCTCTTACCCCATATTTTCCCTGGGTAGGCGCTGCCCTAGGCCTGGCTTATGCAGTTCTATTTTTTGTGTTCAACTTATCTCCATACCCAATGGCTTTTGTTATTTTATTGGCAGATGTTTTCATAACCGGGGGACTGCATTTAGATGGTTTTGCAGATGTTATGGATGGGATTTATAGCGGCAAAACCGGGGACGCGGCTTACCAGGTCATGAAAGACAGCCGCATCGGTGCCATGGGTGTGATTGGGCTTGTTTTTCTTCTGGTGGGGAAGTTGGTTCTTTTGGGTACCTTGATCAGTGAAAATTATGCGGAAGCTTTGATATGGGTGTTACTTATCCCCTGGGTGGGCAGAATAGTTCTATACCAGGTGATTCACACTTATCCTTATCCGGTGGGGGTAATGGGATTTGGCAGCTGGATTAAAGAGCCGCCTAGTTTTGGGGGTCATATTTTGGCGTCTGTTTCAATATTGATTCCGTTGATTTTCATGGCTGGGAACTACGTTTTCACTTTCAGCAGCTTTTATACCGTAGATTTTGGGCCGGTTGCTTTAAGCCTAATTTTTGCTGTGGGACTTTCTTTTCTTATGGGCAATTTGTTGGCGCGCCAACTTTTACGAGTTTTAAATGGTGTGAACGGGGATGGATATGGAGCATCCTGCGAACTGGCGCAGTTATTTTTTTTACTAGGAGGGCACATATTCTAGATGGCAAAAGCGAAAATGTCTGAAGTAAAGTGTAAGGCGCCCCTGACATGTGGAGAGTTCGTGCAAGGAACAATAAATGGCGGCGATTTTTTGGTGTCTTGCCCTATATCTATTTATACCACGGTGCGACTTAAAACGACTTCTGCAACCAAACCGGTTTGTGAAATAAATATTCGGAAAAGAAATGAGAAGGGGGAAGCCAGCCAAACCAATAAAATTAGGGAAGCTGTCCAAAGAGCTTCCCAAACCTTAAATATACAGGGGCAAAAAATTTTTTTAGATATCAATTGTCCGCTGCCGGAAAGTAAAGGGTTTGCCACAAGCAGTGCTGATATTTATGGTTCTCTCATGGCTTTGGCATACCTTTTTGACATTGAAGTGTCCCCGAAATGGCTGGTGAAAATAGCGACAGAAGTTGAAGCCAGCGACAGTAATTTTTCTCCCGGCCTTTGGAGAATAGATCATATCACGGGTTCTCACGTGGAATATTTAGGTCCTTCACCAAGTGGCAAAATATTCGTGGTTGATATAGGCGGTAGGGTTCATACAAACGAGTTTAACCAAATGAACGATCTAGCTGCTTTGAATAAATCGAAAACACCAGCCGTAGCAATGGCCTATCAGCTTGTGCTAAAAGGCATTTTTAAAGGAGACATAGAACTGCTTGCCAAGGGGGCCACCCAAAGCGCTTTGGCTCATCAATCCATCCATTATAAAGCAGGGCTTTTTGAGGCATTGGAATACTTTAAACCCTATGGGGCCCTTGGAGTGGTTATTGCACACAGTGGGACAGCGGTAGGGTTTATTTTAGAAGATAACCGGGAAAGAAACAAATATTTTTACGAACACTATTTTAAATACCCGTATGGCACATTCGTAGGGGAGTTTGATTTGGATGGCAATGGCGTAAGCGCAGTTGAAGCATAAGGATGGGAGATGCACTGCATTGAAAATAGAACATGGTGAGTAGATAGACAATTTATCCCGTAGACTTAGGTACAAGAAGAACCAGGTTTTAGATTTTAGTGCCAATATCAACCCCCTGGGACCACCAGATTCAGTCAAAAAAGCATTATCAGATCGATTTAGATCATATAACTCATCATCCAGAGGAAAGGGCATGGACCCTCAAAATAGAAATAGCCAAAGCATATAAGGTTCAACCGGAAGAAGTGATTGTTGGAAATAGTATTGCTGAATTAATCGATCTGTATTATAAAGCCGTAAAACCAGCATCCATTTTGGTGGCTGAGCCCACCTTTACTCCATCAAACAAGCCCATAACGCCTTCTATAAGACACAAATCAGCGCTTTTGGCCCCGTTTAGAAAAAACTATTAAAAAAGCATCGCTGGTTAAAAATGCCCAGCAAGTTGCTTATACGCAAATTAAAGTTTATCATATATAATAGAATATGTTTAATAAATACGGGAGGGATAAGAGATGAAAATGGGTGATCAGAAAAAAATTGTAAAAAGCGTAACAGAAAAAGAATCTGCTAGGGCTTATGGCAGTGGGTCAATTGATGTGCTGGCCACACCAGCTATGATTGCTTTTATGGAGGAGGCGTCGCTGGCGTTGGTGGACCCTACATTGGAAGTGGGAAAAGCTACTGTAGGGACCGGCATTAATATTAAGCATGTAGCTCCCACACCCATTGGCGATGAGGTGACCATTACAACTGTACTTGACGAAATAGATGGTAAGCGACTTGTGTTTTCAGTGGCTGCATATGACAGTCAAAATAAAATAGGTGAGGGGAAACATGAAAGAGTGATCATCAATAAATCGAAATTTATGAGCAAGCTCTCGAAATAGAGTTTTTTTAAAGCCGGTCCATTGTTTAGATCATAAATAAGGAGGCAGTCACATAAGCCTCGCAGCACGTAGACAGTTTACTTTACGAGAAAATCAAGCAGAAAGTTCATTGCTTTGGCTGTGGGAATATGTCAATAAACTAACTTGATTAGATAGTAGACACGTGTAGAAATTTCTCGGAGAGGAGGTAAAGAATGGTAAAACTTGATGTTTTGGTTTTAGGAGGCGGACCCGCAGGCAAAGCCAGTGCGATAAAATGCAGCCAATTGGGCTTAAATGCGGGACTCATAGAACAAAATGCACCGGGGGATGTTGCGATTAAGGAAAGCTATTTCCCAGTGAAGGTATTGATTGAAAAATTGAAACAGGACGGTAATGAGTTAGAAAAAACCTTAAATGATTTGAATGAAAGGACGAGTTATGCGAAAACGATGTGGCAGCAAAAACTGGTTCAAAAAGGAGTTAAAATCTATAATGGAG
>CAZARY010000026.1:0-16196 GCA_964487675.1 uncultured Clostridia bacterium
CAAAAGCTTCTCGAGTATTGAGCGCATGGTTTATGCCCGTCTCTGCCAGGCCATCCAGGTATTTATAAAATGTCTCGCTGCCTTCCTGGTCCGTGAACGTATTGACAAATACAGGGAAATATTTCTTTATATATTCCCGTTCTTTTTCTTGGATGCTTTTTGTTTGGGAATGGAGTTCAAATATGTTCCAACCCAGGGGATAAAATTTATGGGTACAATCCATGTAATAGATATCTCTGCGTTCCACCTTAATGTGTTCAATCACCCGGCGGGCCAAGCCTCCTTGTGTGTCAAAAGCAATCACACCATCGCCCCGTTCGATATCGTTCAAAATCATGTTTCCCAGAAGCGTACTTTTACCGGTTTTTTTCACTCCCAGAGCCAAAAAATGTTCAAATCTGTAATCCTCACCGTGAAACAAACGAAACATAACTATTCCCCCTTGTATTGATATCCTAAGTTAATAAAATGGTGATCATGTTGAAATTAAGTTGCTCTCATTTTATATGTATATTCTCGAAAAGAGGCCCGGTTTCCTTTAAATTTATTAAAAAAAGAAGATGGCACCCTTACTGCTTAGGATACCATCTTTTCTAGATTTTTTCGACTCCTTTGGAGTAAAATCCCTTCATTGACATCCGTAGACATCCGTAATTTTTTATAATCTTTCACTCGAAACAGATCTACAAGCGTTAATGCTTATGGAGCGGTTATGTGTCAGCGGTTATTTTTATTGGGATATGTCTTCAATGGCTTCTTCATATTCTTCTGCCACTTCCATCACCCGGTGTGAAAATGTGCTTTCTGGCGTACCCGTCCTGGTAATATAAGAGTTCAGGCCGCCTTCACCCCGGTTATAAGCAGTTAATGCTTTGTGTATATTCCCATCGTACTGGTCCAACAAATACCGCAGCTGTAATGTGCCCAGTTTTATATTGTATTCCGGGTCAAAGAGCATGTCCCTCTCATACTGGAGATCATTTCGAGCCGCCACGGGTCGAGCTGTATTCGGCATAAGCTGCATAATGCCCAAAGCTCCTGCACTGCTGACATTTTTTGGATCGAAGAAACTCTCGATTTGGATGAGCCCTAGAAGCAGGCTGGGCTCCAGATCCAGTTCCTCTGCCTGCTCCAGCAATTTCTCCGCCACGTCTTCATTTAATGGTGAAACCTCTGTAATGTGTTCAGCTTCGGGATCGCTGTCACCAATTTCTGGATTATCAAATACTCCTCCATTGGATTCCATATGCCGGGTCACTACCTGGGTTTTCTCTTCTTCTGGTTCATCGGTTTCCATTTCCATATGCATGGCTAATGTTCTTCGATATTGATAAAGGTCTATTCGTCCTTGTAAAATTTCTTCTTCCCGGGATTCGTCCTGTTCCTGGACCAGGGTTAAATCTTCAGTATAAGCAAATATAAATATAAGTGCGAATATCAATCCCAGCACCAAGAACATATAAATCCTGTCAAAAAGCGTGAGCGAGATCATCTTCATTCCTCCTTTCATTTTCGCTTCATTTGTCAGCCATCTTCCACGTCTTCGTCAGCCTTTTTCACTTCATCTATAGAAATATAGCGTGATTTTTCCTCACCGAGTACACACGTTAAACAATTTTCGCATTCCACTCGCCTGTCCAAGTCACAAAGATCGCATTCACCGCACTTCACACAATTATACTCCGGATCCAACACGCATTCTGACCTCATCGACAGGGATCCCTCCCGATACCAGCGAGCTTAATGATTAATTTGTTGCGTATTTCGGGAACCTATTTCCTAATTATTTTTATCAGATGGCTTGTCTATTTAATTGGATGCCATTCAAATCATCATTTCCTAACGCATATTATCTGATTTCTACTGCATAGTCAAGGGCATTATTACATATTTTTTGAGTATTTACAAGTAATATCTGTTTCTGTTAACCATTATTTGTCTATGCCTCATTACTTATCATTTGAGCACTATTTTCTATTCAAACAATTAGTATCCTATCGCTTGACATCCTATAGCGTTCTGTTCTTATAGTTACTAAGCAACCTCAAAACAATCCTTAATTACTCCGTTCTGATTCTTGGCAGCTCAGTTTCATTAAATCAGAATTTACGTTTTTTCTGAAATGCAGTACTAGCAAATTATGGTTTTAGATAAGCACCACCAGTTTTTGCTTATGCATTGTATTAGCCTAGGCATTGTTTTCAAATAAAAAGGCTAGTTAATTCTGACTGATTCCACGTTTTTTGAAAATAAGGCAAAAGTCCTGTTTTTATTCCATTTTATGGATTTTGCATCTGTTTTGCTTCAAATCATTTCTTTTCTAGTAACACCCCCTAACGCACTAAATAAATTTGGTATAGCTGGGATCCGCTGTAATATTTGGACATCTACAAATAGATCTACAAATAGAGCAAACAAAATTAAAAAAAGTGGTTCACCAAAACGTCGCTTTCTTTTATAATAAGAGATGGAGGTGAATCGAAGATGGAAAGTCCAATAGAGATTATTTATTTTATTCGCGGTGTGCTCTTAGACACGGACGCTGGCCCATTAATTATCATCCTGGCTTTGTTCTATCTGGGGATGAAAATTAAAGATATTAAGCACAAAAAACAAGTCAAAAACTTGCAAACGCATGCCACCATCCAAGGCAGACATATTTTTCGTGGATCGGGAATCACATTTAAATTAACCACCTCTAACGGTTGGAAAGCCGGAATCTTTTTGGGGGCCAATGAAGATGGCTACCTTATAATAAAAACAGAAACGGATGCAAAAATTGCTGTAGACCCCAACTACATCAGTGATATCAGGGTATATGATCCTCATTAAAACTCCCTCAAAAAACGAGGGAGTTTTTTCTATATCATTCAAAATAATTAAAGTTATAAGTCGGCATTATAATTCACCACAAGGGGCCGTTCGAACTTAAGCATTAATTCACTTCATACGAGCACCTTAATAGATTGTGAGCTCTATAACCTAAGGTGTGCTGCTGAAGGATACGTTCTCTTAAAGAAATGTCCTGTTTCAGTGCTAGGGAGAGCGAGGGGATAAATGTGGGCCCAGAAAATAAGCGTAACAAAGGCACATCGGCTTTACTGCTGGTTTCGCTGGGCGGCTTGCTGTCACTGCTGTTGGCCGTGGATAGATTCACTCGAGGTTTGCATCCCGGGCTGGCTTTAATCGCTGCTGGTATTCTAATCCCCCTGGTCATAGCCTGTCATCGCTGGGATTATTTTTGTTTGCTGGATAAATTGAAAACCCATGTCACCCAAAACCAGCTCTTGGCTTTGACCCGTCCAATCATCATTTTTTTTGTTTACCTGGGGGGACTCGGCGCACTCGCTTATGAACTTTGGAGCTATCCCGTTTACTTTATAATTTGGTTATTTTTGGTCACCCCCTTGGGCAGCTTGTTAGTGGCTAAATCGTTAAAAAGCTATATTTGACAAATTTACCCACCCCATCCTCATTCGCTAAACATCGGTCGCTCTGCATATTGTGTTGTAAAAATCCATGTGAACCGCTAAATAATGCACTCTCTTTTTGTTTCCTACGTTTTTTCTTGGCCGACTTGAATCTTTTCCCTTGTAAAGAAAGATCACACGTTATATAATATAAGATGTGATTGTAAGTTTGTTCGTTTTGTAACAAGCTGTACTGTAACAGACGTTCTGTTTTTTAAGCACAGCAAAAGTGGTATATTGTAAGCAGAGTTTCGTGCTGCGAGAAAGAACGCTCAACCTTAATAACAGGGAGGCATGATTATGAAAATTCTGGTGATTAACTGCGGCAGCTCGTCTTTAAAATACCAAGTTTTCAACATGAAAACCGAAGGCGTGCTAGCCAAAGGCCAGGTAGAAAGAATCGGCATTGGGGAATCGCGCATAAAGCATAAACCTCATCACGCTGATGAAGTGGTTATTGAAGAGGAAGTAGACGATCACAGCGATGCTTTTAACCTGGTCATCAAGACCTTAACAGACAATGACCACGGAGTCGTAGAAAACCTTAAAGAGATAGAAGCTGTTGGTCATAGAGTGGTACATGGTGGTGAAAAATTCTCTGGCTCTGTAATGATCAATGAAGAAGTGATGAATGCGCTGAAGGAATGCAGCAATTTGGCGCCACTCCATAATCCACCCAATATTCACGGCATTAATGCATCCAAAGAGAATATGCCGGGCGTACCCCAGGTTGGTGTTTTTGACACCGCATTCCATCAAAGCATGCCCGCAAAAGCTTATTTATACGGAATTCCCTACAGATATTATGAAAATCACGGCATCCGGAGATATGGCTTTCACGGCACCTCACATAAATATGTGGCCCACAGAGCCGCCAAGATGCTGGAACGACCGTTAGAAGACTTGAAGATCATCACCTGTCACCTGGGGAACGGCGCCAGCTTGGCAGCCGTTAAAAACGGCGTTTCCGTGGATACCAGCATGGGCCTGACACCCCTGGAAGGGCTGGTTATGGGGACGCGTTCCGGAAGTCTAGACCCATCTATTGTTAAATTCATCATGGACAAAGAAGAAGTAACCATTGAAGAAGTAGACAACCTGCTCAACAAACGGTCCGGTATGTTGGGCCTTTCAGGCATCAGCAACGACTTACGGGATATAGAAGATAAGGCAGCAGAAGGAAACGAACGAGCACAGCTGGCATTGGAAGTATTTTATTACACCATTTCCAAGTATATTGGCGCTTATCTGGCAACTTTAAACGGCGCCGATGCTATTGTGTTCACAGCCGGAGTTGGGGAGAACTCACCCCAAGTAAGGGAGACCACTTTGGCAAACTTGGATTTTGCTGGCGTTAAAGTTGACAAGGAGAAGAACCAGGTCCGGGGAAAAGAAGTGGATGTGAGCGCTGAGGATTCCTGCTGCAGCGTATTGGTCATCCCCACAAACGAGGAATTGATGATTGCCCGAGAAGCCCAGGCATTGTTGAAAGAAAAAGCTGTACACACCCAGTAATCAACCAACCTACAAATCAATCTGGCTGACCTCTATACCGTCCAGACTTTAGAGTATGCCATTCGGCGTGTTGCTTGCACGGTATCATGAGTTGTGCTGCGATATATGATGTGTTCTCGAAGCAACAATGGTGTAGACCACAAAATGTTAATAAATGCTTAAAGATAAGTGTGAATGCGCATCTATGTGTGAATGAGCATCCATATTTAAATAACGGTCTAAGTTTGAATCAGTCTCGTATGATACATTTAACCAAAAAAAATCCCCGCCCTTGAAAAGCTGGTTTTAAGGTTGAGTCAAGCTTTTTAGAAGCGGGGATTTTTTGGTTGTGCCGTCGGGGATGCGCACCCAGGCCGATTAGTGCCGGCCGTCACCGTTTTTCAGATCACTCCAAGTTTTCGGCTTCTTTGTCTTTTTTACTGCCCTTGAACTGCTTCATACGATCTCTAACCAACCGGAATACTGTCTCTTCTGCCTCATTTTGGTCTTTGATCCCTGATCTTTTACCAGTTAACAGTTCCAGGCCTTCATCTATGTGAGTAATAGAATAAATATGAAACTGGCCTGCTTTACAAGCCTCCACGATTTCCGTAGACAGGTTTAAATGGGTTTCGTTTTGCCGGGGAATAATGACCCCCTGGGTGCCGGTTAGGCCTTTTAATTTGCAAGTCGCATAGAAACCTTCAATTTTTTCTGTTACGCCTCCCACGGGCTGGATTTCCCCTTTTTGATTCACAGAACCTGTGACTGCCAAATCCTGACGCAGAGGCAATTGGCTCACGCTGGATAAGATGGCAAACACCTCCGTACTGGAGGCGCTGTCCCCTTCGATGCCCCCATATGTTTGTTCACAACAGATGGTCGCCGAAAGTCCCAGTTTTTCTTTCTGGGAAAACAGGCCGTGAATCAATCCGGACAGGATTAACACGCCTTTGTCATGGAGCTTTCCACTCAATTTGGCTTCCCGCTCTATATTGATAATGCCTTTTTCGCCGGGAAAGGCGTTGGCAGTTATTCGGAAAGGTTTGCCAAAAATGTAGTCCCCCAGGTGATAAATAGCCAAGCCGTTCACCTGTCCCACAGCGGTCCCCGTGGTATCCACCATGATATTGCCTTCGTCTATTTGCTCCTGGATTTTCTCTTCAGGGCGGTCAATGCGCTTCCGCTTCTCTGTAATGGCCTTGTCCACATGCTTGCTCTGCACCTGGGTTTCGCGTTCCAATGCCGCCCAGGCATCTGCTTCATACAAAATCTCGACGATTTCGTTAAACCGGGTGGATAATTTTTTCTGGCTTCCCGCCAAGCGAGAGCTGTACTCAACCACCCGAGCTACGCCAGAAGCTTCAAAGGATCGAAATTTTTCCTCTCTGCAGTGGGAGGCGATAAAAGAGGCCATTTTCCGAACATTGTCTTCCGTTCGGTCCATATGGGAATCAAAATCCACCTTTATTTTGAAGTATTTGGTAAACTCTTCGTCCAAGCGATAAAGCAGCTGGTAAAGTTCTTCATTGCCCACCACAATCACTTTTACATCCACGGGGATTTCCTCAGGTCGAAGGGAGGACATGGCAATCATACCGATATGCTCGCCCAGGTTTTCTATCCTAATCTTACCGGTATTTAATATGCGCTTTAAGAGCTCATAAGACATGGGATTTTTGAGGACATCCCGGGCCTGCAGGATAAGAAAACCACCATTGGCCTTGTGGAAGGCGCCCGGTTTAATCATAGTAAAATCCGTAACAGCTGTGCCCATTTTGTTTACATATTCCATTTTTCCCATTAAATTGTAGTAGGTGGGGTTGTTCTCGTGCACCACGGGAGCTCCGTTCTGCTCCGAATGATCCACCAGGATATTCACCTTATATTTCTTAAATAAATCCTCTTTGGAAACTCTGGGCTGCAGCAGCGCCAGGCGATTTTCATCGCTGTCTTCGTCTTTGCTGGTAAAATGATCTACATTTTTAACGATATCTTCTTCCACTTCCTGGAGGTGATTCAATACTTTTTCTTTGTCCTGATAATACGTTCGCAGGGGATCTAGGAGGGGTTCCAAACTGTGATGCGCCGTGTTTCTATCCAGTTCATCCAATGCCTCCTTGAGGTTGCGATCGAGATCCCGCAGTTCCCGCATTAGATTCATGACTTCCACATGAAGCTTAGATGAATTTTCTTCCATTTCTCGCTTGGTCTCCTGATCGAGCTCATCGAATTCATCCTGGCTCAATTCTTTACCCTCTACGAGAGGCACGGAAATAATCCCGGAGGAAGTGTTTTTAAACCTGAAGCCGTAATCTTCGCCAATTTCATTTAATTTGTCTACATAGTCCCTCCGCTCTTCTTGATATTCCCGGACTATTTGCGCACGCTCTTCTTCGTAAGCCTGGCTTTTAAAAGCATTGGTCAGAACTTCACCCACTTCTTCCGTAATTTTTTCCATCTCTTGGTAAAAATACGACCCTTCTCCCGGTGGAAGCTGTAGTGCCCGTGGCGCTTCCGGGTGGCTGAAGTTGTAGACGTAACACAAATCCGGCGGGGTAGGCAGGAGCTGCGCTTTGGTTTCCGCCATTTTCTTGGCATAGCTTGTTTTACCAGTTCCGGTCGGCCCTGACATGTAAAGATTGTAGCCCTGGCGATGTATCTGAAGCCCAAATTCCATGGCTTTAACGGCCCGTTCCTGACCCATTATACTTTCTAGTTGAGGAACTTCTTCCGTGCTTTCAAAATCAAAAAAAGCGGTATCACAAAATCCCCGCAATTTTCTCCATTCCAAAGGTGATAGCTCTTCATTCATCAAACAATAGCCCCTTTCCGTTTAATTTTACAACTTTATGTATTACTTTATGCATTATAGTTTCTAACTCAAAATAAAAAATCCTGTTTTTTCACGAAATTTCCTGCCTCTGATTTTACACTGCATATCGCAATTTGTGTGCTATGCACGCTATAACTGCCATTGCAAATAGGACAGCTAAGCGATCTCTCCAAAACATCCCCTTTTTTATTTGCCCTTTATCTATTGAAAAGTCGTCACGCTTTCTCATGACTTTAGTCATAACATGAGAGGTTCACTTGATTGGGTATTATAAAATTGAAGCGCTGTTGAGAGGCAGTTTATTCTTGCCAGCAGGAATTACGATTTCAACCCCGAATTACTAATGAAGAGCAAAAAGTATAGCAGCAGAAAGGAGAGATAGTTATGCTTAAGACAAATCAAGAAAAACTCGTAAAAATGGCGGTACAGGGAAGCATCGCACATCCGAAAACCACCCCGTACCGCATTGATACTGAAGGTAAGGCCCACACCCTTCCTGGGGTGGGGAGCATAACTTATAATGTAACCATTGGAAGCCCTGCCATAGGTTGGGTAGCTGACCATGTGGAACCCGGTGTCAGCATGCGATTGAAAGACGAAGATATCAATAACGGGCTCCAAACCCTGGCTTGTGTGGGCAACGAAGCCCGGGTCATTAGCGGCGAGGCTAAGAACCATAAAGGCGTGGTCTCTGGCAAACACGGTGGCATTGAACATCTCTTGGTGCATTTTGATGAAGACACTCTGGAGAAATTGGTCATGGAAGACAAAATCATCATAAAAGCCTATGGAACCGGTCTAAGGCTCATAGACTACCCAGAGATAGCTGTTAAAAACCTGGACCCGGAACTACTGGCCAAACTGCCGATAAAAGAATCAAAAGAGGGCATTGAGATGCCGGTAACCACGATCGTGCCGGCGCATTTAATGGGATCAGGGATCGGGGCCCGCACTTCTCACAGTGGGGATTACGATATCATGACCCACGACAAAGAAGCGTATGAGAAATACAACTTAAAAGACTTAAGACTGGGAGACCTGGTGCTTTTAAAGGACTGTGACAATGAATACGGACGAGGATATTACAAAGGAGCTAGAACTATTGGCGTGGTCACGCACAGCGATTGTGTGGTTACCGGTCACGGGCCCGGGGTAACCACGCTGCTCACAACGAAAAAGCCTATGATTCAGGGCGAATTGGATCCGGAGGCTAATATTGCGAATTATTTAGACCTGGACAAGCTTATGGAGGAGAATAAATCCGCTGCAGAAAAGAAGGCAGGAAATTAAACGTGCAGTTCACAGCCCGAAACAAATCTTACTAAACTTCATAAGCTTTAATGCGGTACTGCAGTAGGGAATTTCTCTCCTGAGTTTTCTGGTTAGAAATGGCTATACCCAGAGCCTTTTTTGTCCCCACTAATACCACCAAGGATTTGGCTCGGGTCACCGCGGTATAAATTAGATTGCGCTGGAGCATGATGTAGTGTTGGGTGGTTATGGGTAGGACCACCACCGGGTATTCACTGCCCTGGCTCTTGTGAATGCTGATGCAGTAAGCAAGGACCAGGGCATCTAATTCCCGACCTTCGTATTCAGTCACGGTATGGCCAAAATTTACTTCCATGGCGCCCTCTTCTTGATCTATTTTTGTAATGACACCCGTATCCCCATTGAACACATCTTTCTCGTAATCATTTTGAACCTGCATTATCTTATCTCCTAACCGGAAACACATATCGCCAAAAGTAATTTCCGGTTTCCCTTGACCCGGTGGGTTTAGCACTTTTTGAAGGGATTCGTTTAAATTGCTCACGCCAGTGACCGTTCGCCTCATGGGCGAAAGCACCTGGATATCATCCCGGGGATGATACCCGTTGTAGTTGGGAAGCCGCCTGGTACATAGAGAAACCAGTGTTTTCACAATGGATTCGGGGTCTTCACGGGATAGAAAGAAAAAATCTTTGTCTTTCTGGTTCAACACCGGAAACTTCCCTTGATTGATGCGGTGGGCATTGACAACAATCAAGCTCTCCTGGGCTTGGCGGAATACGGTTTTCAGGCGTACCACGGTAATCCGACCGGATTCTATGATATCCTGAAGCACATTCCCCGCTCCAACGGAAGGCAATTGGTCAATATCACCCACTAAAACCAACCGGGTGCCCGGGGCAACGGCTTTGAGTAGATGGTTCATGAGCAAGGTATCGATCATGGAAGCTTCGTCCACGATAAGTAAATCGCATTGAAGGGGGCGCTCCTGATTGCGCTGGAATTTCATCCCTTGGTCAGGATCATAGGCAAACTCCAAGAGCCGGTGGATGGTTTTAGCTTCGCTTCCGGTCGCTTCTCCCATGCGCTTGGCCGCCCGCCCTGTTGGCGCTGCCAGTTTGACCCTGTAACCTGCCCCCTGAAATATGTCCAGGAGACATTTGATCACGGTGGTCTTTCCGGTTCCCGGCCCGCCGGTAATTACCGTCACACCACATTGAGGCACCTTAGTGATGACCTGCTTTTGTTCCATGGAAAGCGTCAAGGCTTCCTGTGTTTCCATATATTTTAAGTATCGTTCTGCTTCTAATTGCGCCCGGTCAAAAAGTGTTTTTTGACCTCCGTCCTTAATGTTTTTCAAGCGCCGAGCTATGCCCTGTTCGGCAAAAAAGAAAGGCGCAGGGTAAATTAATTCCCCATAACCCGGGATGTCTTCCTTGACAATTTCTTTTTCTTCAACCAGATCCCTGATTATTTTATCGAAATTTTCGGGGTCCACTTCCAGCTCACGAAGGGCTGCCAGCAGTTCTTCCCGGTTGAGATGCGTATGCCCGTCCTGGGATTTTTCTTCTAGGACAAAAAGGACCCCCGCTTTGGCCCGCTCCTCCGAATTAGGCGAGACGCCCATATTTCCGGCAATGCGATCGGCGGTTTTAAAGCCGATTCCAAATACTTCCCGGGCCAGGGCATAAGGGTTTTCTGACACTTTTTGAATGGTTTCATCCCCAAAGCGTCGGTATATTTTCAAAGCGTAGCCAGGGCTTACGCCAAATTCCTGTAGAAAAACCATAATATCTTTTATCTGCTGGTGTTCCTTATAGCCACGCATAATTTGACGGGCTTTCTCCTCGCCTATACCGGGAATTTCCTGAAGTTTTTCCGGGTGTTTTTCAATGATAGTTATGGTTTCTTTACCAAAATAATCGACCAGGCTTTGTGCGGTTTTAGGGCCGATGCCTTTAATCAGACCCGAACTTAAAAAACGGACCAGCCCTTCTTCTGTAACCGGGAGCTTTATCTCGTAACTTTCCACCTGAAACTGGTAACCGTACTTTTCATGCCAGGCATACGACCCAGAAAGGGAAACTCTTTCACCAGGGGTGAGATGAGGCAAATTGCCCACGATGGTGAGTTCTTCCCTTTCCCGATCTGTGACCATCTTGGCCACAGTAAACAAATTTTCTGCGTTATGATAAGTAACCCGTTTGACCACCCCTTCAACAACGGCCATATTTCCGCCTCCTTAATATCTTAAAAGCTGGCCCGACTCGAGTCGAATCAATCCGCTTGCTTCCATGCTTTCCCCGCCAACGTTACCGCTTGAGTTTTGACTTGGGTTTTGACCCATGACACCCCAGCACTCCAGGGTCTGACATTGTATTGTCTAGGTTTTTGGCACCTGACCTTTTCGTCCTTCAAACATATATAAAAGTGGGCAGTCTCACCACCGCGAGTGCTTGCCCACTTAAAATTCACAGGAATATTCTAATTTTGGCCTCATGATAAGATGCCTCCCTACGGCAACAATACCGGACTATAGTAATATTAGGCACGCATACCTCCTTTGCATTATAATCAGTTTTTATGGAAAAAGTCAACAGTTGACACAATCCCGTGTTTTGACGCACTCCCGCAGCTTAAGGAGCAAGCTTTCAGCTTATGCTTCGAAGTCCTTGTTATTTAGTGGCGCTGTCATTAAGTGTGCCCATGTGTTTATTTATCTTCCTCAATTCGTCCAGTTAGGAACCAGGGGGCACAAAAATGAGTTGATCTCCTTCATAGACTGAAATATATGAGAGTGCGCCCCCTTTTAACTCCACCACGCTTCTCGCCCGGGATTCGCGGGGAGAAAAGGCAAAAGGACGAATATTTTCAACCTTTCGAAGCACCCGATTGCCTTTATCAAGAAATAGCAGGTCCAGGTAAAAAAACATAAACATGGTATGGACCTGGTTGCAAGGAATTAACCATAAAGCATCCCGGTTTGTAAAGCTGGTGCGCCCCATGAGCCCGAGAAATCGACTGAAAAACGTGTCCGCCACGATCACCCGGTCTGCGAGTACCTCCTGCCGATTTTTTATCACCAGTTTTCCTGTCAAAGTCTCGTCTCCCCTCTATCAATTGTACATATTTTAAGAGAATTATATCACAATTCAAGATAGGCATAAATATAGGGCGCAGGGTACCACCATGACATCACATGGCACTTTCCATGGCTCTTTTACATGGAGAGAACCGTATCCATAATCCTTAAAACAGCCGGGCCAAGCAGCACTACAAAAATCGCTGGAAAGATAAAAAACACCAGGGGAATTAACATTTTGATCGGGGCTTTCATGGCCTGTTCTTCAGCGCGCTGTCGCCTTTTGCGCCGAAATTCTTTCGCCTCAATGGTGAGAACCCGGGCAATTCCAACGCCCATCTGTTCCGATTGAATAACGGCATTGATAAAAGAGGAAAGGTCATTCAAATCCACCCGCTGCTTCAAGTCTTCCAAGGCCTCTTTACGACTTTTCCCCATGCTGATCTCGGAGATCACCCGCTTGATCTCTTCCGCCAGAGGACCACTCCCTTCCTCTGCGGTTTTTTTAAGGGAAGATTCAAAACCCAGTCCAGCTTCCACGCTCACCGTGAGCAAGTCCATCATCTCCGGCAGGTCTCGTTGTATGGCCGATTTGCGATTGTCTATTCGTCGCGATAACCAAAAACGCGGCCCTACCAAACCGCCCAGCACGATGGCCAGCGGTAATAGTGGGGTGATCGGCGTCCCCACCCACAAAACTAAACCCAGAAGAACGCTGCCACAAAAAATCACAAAATAGAGGGCAAAAAATTCCCTAATCCCCATTCGGGTGGATAAACCGGCAGTCATAACATCTTTTTCCAATCTGGCCATGGTTTTTCCCGGCAACCGTTTAGCCACCGTTGCGGTAACCCGACTCACCAACGGAGCTAACATCCGCTGCTGGATAGGCAGCTCCAAAGCTTTTTGAAGTGGCGTCTTGGGGGCATTTTCGCCCCCTTCGGTCGTTTTTGTATTTTCGGCAGGGGTCAAACTATTCAATTGGGCCAGCCGTTTTTGCGTTTCCAATTTTTTTCTAAATATCGCTTTATACAAACTGTAAAATATGCCTGTAAAGCTCACGGTCAAAAGTAAATAAATAGCCGGTGACATTTGGCTCACCTCATTTTTTTCTATGCTTTTTACTATATATTCATACATCTATATTCATACATAATATCTAACTGTTTAACTTTATAGAGTTTTATCATCGGATTTTATCGTATTCCAAACGCGTTCAATTAGACGTTAACCTGTACAATTTTTCTAATGACCAGCACTCCTAAAATTTGGCTGAATACAGCAAGGGTAACCATGATAAGCCCAAGGGGCTCCGTGAAAAGCTCCATGATATAATCCGGGTTCATCCAGGTAAAAAAAGCGGCTAACCCTATGGGAAGTATCCCGATGATCACTCCGGACATTTTACCCTGGGCGGTGAGGGTGCGAATTTCCCCCTCGATTCTCATTCTATCCCGAATGGTGTCTGCAATATTGTCCAATACCTGGGCCAAGTTCCCGCCAACCTGGCGCTGAATTAAAATGGCCGTGATTACCAGTTCCAAGTCCCTGGAATCTGAACGCTCGCTCATGTTTTTAAGCGCCGTTTCTGTAGCTATCCCCAGCTGCAGCTCTTTCACTAAATAATTGAATTCCTCGGCTGCCGGTTCCGGGCTGTCCCTAGCCACGACCTCCAGCGCTTTCATAAGGCTGTGCCCGGCGCGGAGGGCATTTGACATGGTGGTCAAAACTTCCCCGAGCTGCTCATCAAATTGTTTTTGGCGCTTCTTTTGCCGGGTATTGAGATAAAGATTCGGAAGCAAAAGGCCTAATATCACCCCCAAAATTAAGCCCACAGAGGATTGCAAAAGACCTCCCATCAGGGCTCCAAACACTATGGCACTGGCAATCATAACCACCATAAATTCTTCCCCTCGGAGCAAAACGCCGCTTTTCATGAGCTTGCGGTCAAAGTGTCCGCGAACATTTTTTAAGCGTTCCACCCGGGAAAAGAGTTTGCTGATATCCTTTAGGCTCAATCTGAGGTTTCTTTCGCTAGCTGTGATGGGTTCGGGGTCCCGGAGATCCCGCTGGTGATTCTTCGTATAAATATCAAGGCGCTTTAGCAGGTCCCGCCTGGGTTTGCTAATTGCCAGGTAGATGCTGTAGTACAGGATAAAAACCAGCGCGAATATAAGGATTAGATAACCCACTGCCATACCTCCTTCGTCTTCTCGTCTACATGGGGATTCAACTTTGAACTTTTTTCTATCTTTGAATTTTTATCTGTCTTTGAATTTTTATCTAAATGAAAACTACCAACCTTCTACTTTTCAGATTCTTATATTTAAAATTTAAAACCCAATCTTTCAGGTTATTTCTTGCGCAGCTCGTTCAAATAATTCTTAGCAAACCCAGTGGATTCAAATTTTCCTTTCACCCTATTCTGGGCATCTCTTCCTTCCCTATTGAAAGTGAACAAGTCCTGCATGGTGATAACATCACCTTCCATACCCTGAACCTGGGTAATATTCACCACTTTACGGGTTCCGTCTTCCATTCTTTCCTGGTGCACGATTAAATCAATTGCGGAGGCGATCTGTTCCCGGATGGCCCTTATGGGTAGGTCCATGCCGGCCATTAGCACCATGGTTTCTACCCGGGAAAGCATATCCCGGGGCGAGTTGGAGTGTCCAGTGGTTAAAGAGCCATCGTGACCCGTGTTCATAGCCTGAAGCATATCCAGGGCTTCGCCACCTCTCACCTCGCCCACGACAATGCGATCCGGCCGCATTCGCAGGGAGTTGGCCACCAGGTCCCTGATGGAGATGGCCCCTTTTCCTTCCATATTGGGCGGTCGGGTCTCCAGAGTTACCACGTGATCCTGGTGGAGCGTCAGCTCGGCGGCATCCTCTATGGTAACAATCCGTTCATCCGAAGGGATAAATGACGAAAGCACATTCAAGGTAGTGGTTTTACCGCTTCCCGTGCCACCGCTGACTACAATGTTCAGCCGCTTTTGCACACACGTTTTCAGGAAATCGATCATCTCTGTAGACATGGTCCCAAAATTAACCAGGTCTTTAGCTTCTAATGGGTCCCGGGAAAATTTCCGGATGGTTAGTACCGGTCCCACCAGGGAAAGGGGTGGGATAATGGCGTTCACCCGGGAACCATCGGGCAAGCGAGCATCCACTAGGGGAGAGCTCTCGTCAATCCGCCGCCCCAGGGGAGCGACGATTTTTTCAATCACGTGAAAAACATGGTGGGCATCTCGAAAAGTAATATTGGTCACCCGAACTTTTCCATCCTTTTCCACGTACACCTGATTCGGACCGTTGACCATTATTTCTGTGATACTATCGTCTTCAATTAAAGGCGTTATTGGACCGTAGCCCAGGGTTTCGTTTAATATTTCCTCCATAATCACTTCTCTATCTTTTGCGGACAGTTTCTGTTCTTGATCATCCAAAAGACGGGATACCGTTTCGGTTACTTCCTGTTCTAGTTCTTCGTTTTTTTCACCTGTGCTGGATTTTTGCAGCACATCCTTGTCAATTTCATCGATTAATGCCCGATGCACCTTGTTTTTTAGATTCCTGTATGGGTCCTCCTGGGATTCCTGGGCGCCCCCCTCTTTCTGTTTGTTCTTTTTCAACGGCGCTACCTGCCCGCTTTTCTTAGCCACACCATTCCCTAAGTTCCCTTTTTTGCCGGGGGCACTAATTTCGGTTTCTTCCCGTTGTTTATGCAAACGGGAAAGCAAAGACACTTTGCCTTTCCCGTTCCCCCGAGTTTCTTTTTCCCCGGGCGCTTCCACTTTATCGGCCGGGCTGTCTTTTTCCCAGGAAGACTTCTCAGCAGCCGCAGGGTCTTTATTGGACTGAACTTCATTAATGCCAAGCACCCAATCAGGTTTGCTTTTGGTTTGTTCCTTCTTTTGCTTCACGCTTTGATCGTCTTTGTTTGGTTGGTTTTCTTTATGCGCCGGAGCTGTTCGCTCTACACCTTCACTGTATTTGTTTTCGTCGCCTTTCTCCTCACTGCCTTTAGTATCACTGTC
>CAZARY010000027.1:0-15925 GCA_964487675.1 uncultured Clostridia bacterium
CGTTTTATTATCCTTCATATTCCGGTGGAATATTTACTTCAGGAATGTCATCTAAATCATACCCCATATCCAACAGTAATTCTATTACCCCAACATGCAGAGGCCAGGGCATCGTGTCAAACATCAATTGAACAGGATCTTCAAGTGCAGGACCTGGAGTTGCAGCCTCAAGCAGGTCTTGGTGCTGCATATTAATCTTTGCAAAATCGTAAGCTTCTTGTGCTGTTAATCTGTCTTTAAATGTGTTTTGAACATATGCTGTACCTTTCGATATGATCGTCTCATCTTGGTTTTGGTATACACCAGGGGGGGTCTCGTAAATAAAAGCTACACCTGCTTCTTCAATAAGCTCTGCTTCTTCTTCTGTTAAAGAAATGATGCGAATATCCATTGTTATTTCCAATTCTTGGATTAAGGCGTCCGGATAATCTGGAGCAGCGGCTGTTTTAAAGAACGCATCAATCGTGCCATCTCTCAGTGCATCTGCCGCATCATCCATGCCCATCCTTTGAAAATCTGGTTCAATGCCGAGCACTTCCATTACATCTTCTACAATTAACTCTGTAGCAGTTCCCATGCCGCCAGGGTTTACTTTTTTACCATCGAGATCAGCAAAACCGTAAATGTCACTGTCCCCTCGAACAGCTAAAACATTAGGCGCAGATACCATGGCTTGTAAACCTCTTAAATCGGGATGCGGGTCATAATCGCCTTCGCCATGAACAGCTCTTAAAACGTCAATAGCATTAGAGTTGAAAATATCAGCCATACCTTCTAATCCCATTTCAAAAGCTTCAGCAGCCCCACCAGCTTCAATCAATGTGATATCTAATATGTCAGAAAATTCGTTGGCCAGTGATGTGTTGGTAGAAGCCCACACGTACCATCCGGATGCGGTATGAGTGTGCGCATAAGCTAAATCCCTAGGATATTCAATCTCTTCTTCTTCTTCTGCGGCTTCTACTTCCTCCGGCTCTTCATCTGGAGCACAAGCTACCAGAGCAAAACTAAAGGCCAATACTACAGCAAAAATCAACATCAAAAACTTTTTTGTGGTCATGAAGTTCCCCCTCCATTTGGTTTTTTTGATTTTTTTGATCTTGGTGAAACATATAAACCCTGTGACTTTAAGACAATTTTTCCGCTCCCCCCTTATCACAAAATTTTTAAATCAACAGCGAACAAAATCAAAACACATAATCGTGTTACATAATACTCTATTGAATAGACTATATGTGCCAATTTTCTGACATATTTTGATGTTAGGCACAAAATGACAGGGGACCAATAAACCTATAACTTACTGGGGTATGTTCAAAAATAAATCCATACAACGATAAAAGTATAAGTATTATGCTTCAAGTTCAAATAAACTTACTATATAATTTTCTATCTATAAAATATACAATTCTTTAGGGTATTTTATTCTATAAAGCTTATCCTCGCAGCGGCTCCAGTTACACTAATAACTATTATAACATTTTGTTTTGGTTTTTGACTTGGTTTTGGTTACACCCTCTTGTTGAGTTATTAATATTATAATTGCTCCTCAAAAAAATGTCAAGCAGCCTCGCCCATAAAAAAATAACTAAGCCCTGCCTTAAAATGTACTGGCAGGGCTCTCAACATAAAGATTAATTAAAGATTGATTGAGGTTTGATGAAAATTGGCGGAAACTATACTTAAAAGTCACTCAAATCTTAAGCTGGCGCTTTGTGATTCGTTAATTATGTTATCTCAAATAATTTGACCTCACGTTTTTTAAGGTCTCTATTCTCCTCTCTGCCAATGTGGAAGCAGCTTCATAAGTCGTTATTTGTTTGCGTTTTGCGATTTCAAACACCTGTCTTAAGCTGTCCTTTATTGTGGAAATCCTCCTATAAGCCCTGGTTTTATCATAACCCTTTAATTCATCAGAAATATTGATAACGCCACCCGCATTAATGATGTAATCAGGGGCATATAAGATTCCTTTGTTTTGCAGCTCCTGGCAGTGTTTTTCTTCATCCTTTAATTGATTATTTGCTGCGCCTGCTATGGCTTTGACTTTCAATCTGGGAATCGTTTCATCATTAATAACCGCTCCCAGAGCACATGGAGCTAATATGTCAACTTCTTGATCATATATCTCTTCCGGTTCCGCCGTTTCTGCCCCAAATTCTTTAACAACCGTCTTTACTGATTCTTCGTTTATATCAGTAACCACTAGTTTAGCCCCTTCTTCAAATAAATATTTGCACAAATGGTAGCCAACTGAACCGACACCTTGTACGGCAATTTTTTTCCCATTTAGACTCGGTGCGTTCCAGATTTCTTCGGCCACACCCTTTAAGCCGAAATATACGCCATAAGCTGTAGCAGGTGAAGGATCACCACTTTGATCGATTAATCCTCCAACAAATGCAGTCTCTTCTCTTACATATTCCATATCGTAAGCATCCACACCCACATCTTCAGCCGTGATATATTTACCATTTAAGCTTTGAACAAATCTTCCATACGCTCGCCACATTTCTTCAGTTTTGTCCTTTTTAGGATCAGCGATAATGACGCCTTTGCCGCCCCCCAGGTTCAATCCAGCTGCTGCATTTTTATAGGTCATGCCCCTTGCCAATCTCAGTGCATCTTCAATAGCTTCGCTTTCTGTATCATACGTCCACATCCTCGTCCCGCCAAGGGCAGGTCCTAATGTTGTGTCATGAACAGCAATAATGGCCGTCAAATCAGTGGTCTCATCGTGACATAAAACCAGTTGTTCGTGTTTAATGTTTTTCATGTACTCAAAAATTTTCAATGAGAGAGCCTCCTCTGTTTATTGATTGAAAAAGTTCCTTTTATGATTTAATTTAGCTTCTTCTTTATTATGATTTAATTTAGCTTCTTCTTTAATTTTTCAATCATGTCCTTTGTCATCGACGATAAATCAAATTGAGGCGCCCAACCCCATTCTTCTTTTGCGGCACTGTCATCTAAAGAGTTCGGCCAAGAATCCGCAATGGCTTGCCGATCCGGATCAACATCGTAGTCCATTACAAAATCAGGTATATGTTTTCTGATTTCTGCGTAGATTTCTTCAGGCTCAAAACTCATTGCGGTTACATTATAAGCATTTCTATGGTGCAATTTAGAACTATCGGCTTCGGCTAAATTGATTATGGCATTTAAGGCATCTGACATATACATCATATCCATATAAGTACCCTTTTCTATATAGCAAGTATAGCTTTTGTGTTTGATGGCATCGTAAAAAATATGCACAGCATAATCTGTAGTACCGCCACCCGGGAGGGCTTCGTGTGATATCAGTCCTGGCAGTCGTACGCCTCTAGTATCAACGCCATACTTATGGTAATAGTAATCGCTCAATAACTCCCCTGATACTTTTGTAACCCCATACATCGTATTAGGCCTTTGTATTGTCACTTGGGGCGTTTCATCTTTCGGAGTATCCGGTCCAAACACTGCAATAGAGCTTGGAGTGAAAACAGCACAGTTCATTTCCCTTGCCACTTCTAAAACATTATACAACCCGTTCAAATTTACCTGCCAAGCTGCTGAAGGATTTTTTTCACCTGCCGCTGATAGTATGGCGGCTAGATTAAAAATTGTATCTATTTCGTATTTTTTAACCACTTCTGCAATGCGCTGTGCATTATTAATATCCACAATTTCAAATATCCCAGAATTTAACACATTTTCAAAACCTTCTTTTTTTCTTCTACTGCTTGCTATTACATTAGAATCCCCGTAGTTGGCCCTGAGTTTTAGAGTTAACTCACCCCCGATCTGTCCAAGCGCACCTGTGATTAAAATATTTTTCATCATCCTTCCCTCCTCCCATAAATAAACCCCATATAATCTCCTAAGGAAAGGCTTTTCTTATCGCCCGGTTCACATATGTTTCAATTTTTGCAAATAATGCATCCATTCTTTTAGTCAACTCATTTGACACACACTTTATCAGGTAAATAGTTTAAATTAGGTTTAACTCCTTTCCGACTTGAGAAAATTTATCAAGGGCAAAGTCAAGATCCTCTTTGCTGTGAGTCGCGGAAATCATAACCCTTATACGCGCTTTTCCATGCGGCACTAAAGGGTATCCTATGGCTTGGGCAAAAACATCTTCATCAAACAGCCGCTTACTAAATTGAGCTGCATCCTTTGCGTCACCAATCATTACAGGCACAATAGGCGTTTGAGAATTGCCGGTATCGAAACCAACATCTCTTATGCCTGCTTTGAAATGATCCGCGTTATCCCAAAGCTTCCTAACCAATTCATCGTTTTCCATCAATATTTCCACGGCTTTTAAAGTTGCAGCTGTATCCGGTACAGTTAAAGCAGAGCTGAAAGTAAAGGGGCGAGATTTTTGCCTGAAATATTCAATCAAATGTTCATTGCCTGCGATGCATCCCCCAACAACGCCTAGTGCTTTAGAAAATGTGCCGATTTCAATGTCGACTTGTTCATGAAGGTTAAAATGATCTACAATTCCACTGCCATTTCTGCCTAAAACCCCTTCACCATGTGCATCATCCACCATGGTGATGGCGTCATACTTTTTCGCAATATCTACGATATCTGGGAGCGGTGCTATATCTCCATCCATACTAAAAACCCCGTCTGTAACTATTAATTTTTTGCCAGGAAGGTCTTCTTGTAAAACTGACTCTAAACTCTTCATATCATTGTGAGCATAAACTTTTATGGATGCTTTTGAAAGCCTCGATGCATCAATTATACTGGCATGATTAAGCTCATCACTTATAATCGTATCTGCTTTGCCCACAAGCGATGGGATAACGGACAGATTAGCCTTAAAACCAGATTGTACTGATAGGGTATCGCTCACGCCTTTAAATTCTGCTAATTTGCTCTCCAATTTATGATGCAAGTCCATATCCCCCGCAATCGGTCGAACAGCACCAGGACCTACGCCATATTTGTCAATGGCTTCCTTGGCAGCTTCAACAATTTCTGGATGGTTTGCGAACCCTAAATAATTGTTTGAACAGAAATTTAATAGCTTTCTTCCTTCAATTTGCACCCAGGCACCCTGAGGCCCTTCCAATGTCTTGATGTGCTTATAAAGCCCTTTTTCTTTTAATTCATTGAGCTCTGTTTGAATAAAATCAAGTTTCTCACCGTAACTCAATTCAATCACCTCACTTGGCGGTTTTAACTTACTTTTTAACCAAAGCAAAGTTTTGAGTTAAAAAGTAACACCTGATAAATTGATCATCTCTGAATCTCTCATGACTAAAGTCATAAGAATGCGTGACGACTTTTCAACGATCTAATAAAGATTTTATCAACCCATAATAGCCCCGAATAGCTTTTTTCAATTTATGATCTTGAGTGCCTTTTATATTGAGCATGTTATGCCTTCTAATCAAAAGGCCCTGTTTGATTTATTCCCTCCACTGCAAAATTTTTTCGTTATATTCAAATGTCTTTTCGTACGCGCGATCCCAAAAATCCATATCTTTCATGGCTTCGAAATATTCCTGTGAATAGCCGAAAGGTTTCCAGTCCTTTTCTTTTTGTTGAAAAAGCTTTTCCTTCATCTCGCGTTTGCGAAAATCATAGATCTCGTCTTCACCTGCTTTTAAAAATATATCCTGGTACCATCGCTCTAAAACCTCTGGGCTGATTTCAAGTTCCCACTTTTCCAACTCATCAAGAACAGATTCATACCGATCAATTCCATCCGTTGCTATTGTGACAATATTATCGTTCGGACCCAACTTTAAGTATTTGGCCACTTTAATGGCTGCGATGATATTGCAGATCGTAGAAATACCAAAAAGTTCACTCATAGAAGCAGCAGTATCCCGATGAATGCCGTGACGTACCAAAATATCAGTGCCGCCGTTTAATAATTTTAAGCCTCTAACCGAATCTTCATCTTTGACCAGGGCAACAAAGTCCGTATTTAACACATTGTGGATTAACGTACACATTTTATCTCCTATGCCCTCTATCCTGTGTTGGCCTTTTCCTCCTATAGCCAGGGTAGGGCATTCATAAGGTTCCACTGCAACAATTTTGGCCTCGGGAAAAGTTTGCTTAATTTCATCGCCAGCACCTAATGTGCCAGCCGAACCTGGTGCCGATACAAAACAAGATACGCGCTCATTCCCTATGCCTTTTACGGCCTCTATGGCACTGTTACCAGTTACATATCTATGGAAGCGATAATTCGGCATCAATTCAAACTGAGCCAGGGCAACATTATGCGGATCTTGGCCCATTTCGTGGGTTTTCTTCAATGTCAATATCACATCCGACTCAGTGCCCGGAGTCAACTCGAGGTCAGCTCCATAGCTTTGTATCGTGTCATACCTTTCTTTGCTCATACTATCCGGCATGATGACAATACATTTATAGCCCATTAATTTTGAAATGTAGGCCGTGCCAATGCCAAAGTTTCCCGTAGAAGGACTTAATATGGTGTGTTTGCCGGGTATAATGTCCCCATCCACACAGCCTTCGATCAGCGTAGAATAGGCGGGTCCCACTTTATGAGAACCCGAAGGGAAATATTTGCCTAGAAGCACCACTATATTTGCATCAACGCCAGTTAATTCTGGCGGAAGTATGACCTTTCTTACCAGGTTGTCCTGGTTTTTCCAGGTAATGTTAAAAAAATTTAATGGATCAAATTCATCGTTCTTTAACACATCCAGCGCCTTATCTCTGATGTGGTCCGGAATTTTTTGAGGATAAAGCATTTCTTCATAATTGGGGCCAAAAGGAATGTTCTCCATATTTGTGCTCCTTTCATATCTAAATTTCAATAAACGCTGTTATTTCATATCCCGGATGCACATCCAGGACAATACTCACAAATACTTATAAGTGTTTATAAACTACTTTTAAGCAGTATTGGCTAAATTTTCTCACACAATAAATCCACCATTTCTACAGCCGGATTGATCACTTCAACTTTTTTGCCTTTAAGAAAAGCATTAATCTCAGCTTCAAAGTAAGGAAAATGAGTACATGCTAAAAAGATAGCTTCAGCTTCAAGTTCTAGAGCAGCTTCGGAGAATTTTTTTAACCCGAGCCCGGTAAAAATCTTTGAAGGATCTTCATTATTTTCTATAGCAGATACAACCGGTAAAACGCTTACTCCTATAACCGTTAGGTCTTGGTTTTGCTCCCGCATAATGTGTTCAATAGACATATTGCTCGTATTTGCAGCCGAGAGGAGCATTATGAGTTTGTATTTAGGCGCAAGGTTTTTATAAACATCTAGAGGTGTAACCAAAGGAAGAAGAGCTTCTTGCCTGAGTTTCTCTAAATCTAGAGAAGAACTGAGTGAATTGCAATAGATTATTACCCCCTCTGCTCCTTCTTTTGATAGTTCTCTAATCTTTTCCAATGTGATACCGTAAAGTTTTTCTTTTTCTAACACCTGCATGCGAGCTTGATCCTCAAGGTTATCTGCCGCAGCTCTCCCAATAGATTTATGACCTTGTTTTTCTACAAAATCCTGCCCCATTCTCGTATCTATGGGGGTACCTCCTATAATCCCAATTGTTTTTGTTCCCGCGCTCATAGTATCCTGGTTAACCAGTGTTCCCACCTCCTGTTGTTGCTCTTCTAAGCAATTTAATGCGAATGAATTTCCTTGCCATTGAGCAAATATTTTCTCCCCACTCTACCACCAATATTCGAAATAACCTCCTGAAAAGTCCCCCCTGTTATATTACTAATATCAAAAGCACTGATTTCTTTATCACCTGATTGCCCCATAATAACGACTTCATCGCCTATGCGGACCCCAGGAACATGCGAAACATCAATAAAACATTGATCCATGCATATTCTTCCTACAAATGGGGCTTTATAGCCGTTTATCAGAACATACCCTCCATTTTTAGCCGCGCTACTATAACCGTCTCCATAACCAAAACTTAAAGTAGCCACCTGGGTACTTTTTTCCGCAATATAATCTCTAAAGTATCCAACAGGCTCTCCTTGAGAAACTTCCTTAACATAAGTCACTTTTGCTTTCCAATCAATAGCAGGCCTCAAATCTATCTTTTCAGGTAGGCAGTCTGAGTCATAATACCCATATATTATTGAACCCGTCCTCACGTAATCAAACTGAGATTCTGGTAGATCCAAAGTTGCTCCGCTGTTAGCACTGTGAATAAAGGTAGGCTTTAATTGTTCGCTTTTTACCTGCTCTATCGCGTTTTTGAATTTGTCTAACTGCTGATAAGAGAAGGTCTTATCAGTCGCTCCCGCTTCGGCAAAATGGGTAAAGAGGCCTTCGATTTCAAGCCCCTCATGTGCTTTTAGCTCAGTCAACAAATCCGCCAGTTCACTGCCAGGTTTTGCTCCAATTCTATTCAACCCAGTATCTACTTTTATATGAACCTTTGCCGTTTTTTGCAGATGTTTAGAAATTTTAGAAACTTCACGAACAGTTTCACATTCATACACGGGTATAGATAAAGATAGTTCTACCGCCGTCTCTAATAGTTCATAAGGGATGCCGCCCAAGACAAGAATGGGAGAGCTTATCCCTGCGTTTCTGAGTTTTTCCGCTTCACGAACATTTGCCACTCCCAACCGATTCACATAGGTCTCCTCAACAAGGTATCGACCAACAGTTTCTATCCCATGACCATAGGCATTGCCTTTAACAATACCCATCATTTCCACTCCAGGTTTTAGGAGGGTTTTGATTTCGTTGACATTGTGTTTGATAAGATCCAAATTGACTTCTATCCAAGAATTGTAGCCACCCATTTTGAGCGACCCCCTTATCTCAATATTTGTTTGCCTGTTTTTTCGCAAGGTTTTATGATTGTTCGAGTCCCTTAATTTGTAGAGATTTGATAGCAAAATTAAAAAGATTTTCTTAATGAACTTTGATAACTATGTCGTGGTCGCAGCTCTTTTACTCCATATAATCTCCATAGTAAACACTACTATTACCATTATGATCCCCAAGATATTTGTGAAAGTACCAGGTACAATAGTCACCACACCGGCTATCAAAAACAAAGCTCTCATACCAATATTTATCCGTCTCATTAAATATCCAATAATGGCTACTGATAAAGCAGCGATTCCTGCGCCCTTACCCAAAGCTATAGATATGATTTCTATCGGTGATCCTTGCATTAATAATGCTTCATTGTAAACGAACATAAAAGGCACAATGAAGCCAACGAGGCCTAATCGAAGAGCATCTGGGACAATTTTTTGCCATTCAATTTCAGCGATCTGCGCAACCGTGTATATCCCTGTACATACTGGCGGGGTTATCGTAGAAATAATCGCGAAGTAAAAGGCAAACATATGCGCAGTAATAGTGGCTATACCAAGATCAGTCAATGCAGGTGCCACTAATGAAGCCGATAGGACATATGCTGCAGTGGTTGGCATTCCCATGCCTAATATAATACAAACAATCATTGCAAGAATTAACACAGGTAAGAACAATTCCCCTCCAATTGCTATGATCACTGAGGAAAATTTTATGCCAACCCCAGTGCCGGCAATTAAGGAGACCACAAGCTGTCCCACCAAAGCCAGGGCAGATAGCATGGCCATACTGTAACCCGCTCTTTCAAATGAATGAACCAAAATGTGTATCTTCTCCTTTATTCTATGTTTTCGGCTGATAACCAGGAACACACCAACAACCCAGGCTAAAGCCACCGAACCAGCATATTGAATAGAAGCACCCTGCACCAAGAAAAACACAATGAGTACTATGGGCATAATTAACTGCAAAATTGCTTCCACGTTGAAAGCTTCAAGCCAACCGGGGATTTCATCTTCTGGTACCGGTTCAATATTGTCCTTTCGAGCCCTAAGGTCAATCATTATAAAATCACCAAGATAAAATAACAACGCTGGTATTATAGCGGCAACAACAATTTCTAAATAAGGGATCCCGGTAATTTCGGCCATCAAAAAAGCACCCGCACCCATGATAGGCGGCATAATTTGACCTCCAGTAGAGGCCACCGCTTCGATACCACCTGTAAGAGCTCTATCATAGCCCAAGCGCCTCATCATAGGAATAGTTAACGAACCTGTGGCAGCCGCGTTTGCCATCCCCGAACCAGAAATCATCCCCATTAAACTACTGCCAATGGTGGCTACTTTTGCAGCGCCCCCCCGGGCTTTACCAGCAATACGAAGTGCAATTTTAATAAACGAATCCCCTCCACCTGTTACGGCAATGACTAGCCCTAATATATAGAAAATCGCAATTATCCTGGTAGAAATGGAAGGGATCATGCCCCATAAGCCCGAATCTCCCAAATACATACGCCCTATAAATAACCGGATTCCCCAACCGCTGTGGCTCCATATACCCGGGAAATATTCGCCGAAAAATGTGTAAATGAGAAAAAATATTGCCAAAAGGGGAAGAGCCCACCCCATAGTCCGTCTAGCCACATCTAAACCTATGACAATAAGGGCGATAGCGAGGAAGTATTCAAGATTCGTTGGATGAAGCCGTCTAGCGATCATGTCTTCATAGTTTAAGGCAACATATAATGTGCAAAATATTGCCAGAGCAATTATAATCAAGTCATACACGGGAATAGACTCGCCCTTTTTCGTATCTGCTTTAAATTTATTTTTCCCTAGAAGGATCACCAATCCAAATCCAATAAATATTGATCTTTGCGGCATATGCGTAATAAACCCTGTATAAATAGCGAGCAATTGGTAGACTGTAAAAGCAATCGCGATCCATTTTATGGATTCCTTATATATCCCACTTAATTGCCTACCTTTAGTTGGTTCTACTTTTTGTGAATCCACTGTTTGATTTTGAGGATTTTCGTTACTCATTATACCCCTCCCCATCAATTCGTATTTATTGCCTACACACTCTAACAACTTCATAGACTGTCTTAACTTCTATCTTTTCCATGAAAATAAAGAAGCATATTAAGCCTATAGCCTTTCTATATTATATTAAATTCACTAGCCTTGCCGCGGTAAAAACTATTTATCTATTTATGATGTTGGTATTCTATGCACCCTGTGTTAATCCTTCTGCAAAAATTGATTGATTTTCAAGCAATTATTATGCTTATGCCAATTATTATGGGCATTTATTAGCGTTCATTACATACTTAGTTTAGAGGTGGCTCGCAATGAGCTACCTCTAAACTAAGTCCTTCAGCGATAGCTTTATAAATCACTCTCCCTGATCGCTTCTTCTTTATTTGTTTTTTAGTTCATTATTCTTCAAATTCTGGCGGAATGTTTACATCAGGGATATCATCTAAATCATAGCCCATATCTAACAGTAATTCTATCACTCCTACATGTAATGGCCAGGGCATAGTATCAAACGTAAGTTGAACAGGATCCTCAACGCCAGGACCTGGAGCCGCACCTTCTAATAAATCTTGATGCTGCATATTAATGCTTGAAAATTCATAGGCTTCTTCAGCGGTCAGCCTGTCTTTATAAGTGTTGTGCACATAAGCTGTACCCTTGGAAAGTATAGGTTCATCTTGACCTTCGTATGTGCCGGGAGGCGTTTCATAAGTGAAAGCTATTCCAGCGTCTTCAATCATCTCTGCTTGCTCCTCAGTTAAAGAGATAATTTCCAAGTCCATTGTCAATTCTAGTTCTTGTATCAATGCGTCAGGATAATCAGGAGCCGCAGCGGTTTTAAAGAAAGCTACTATGTCTCCATCTCTAAAAGCATCCGCTGCATCATCCATACCCATCCGCTGGTAATCAGGTTCAATACCAAACAATTCCATTACATCTTCAACAATCAGCTCTGTAGCGGTTCCCATCCCTCCTGGATTAATTGGTTTTCCATCCAAGTCTTCAAAATTTTCAATGTCAGCATCTGCTCGAACAGCTAGTACATTAGGAGCAGAAACAGTGGAATGGAGCCCTCTTAAATCTTCTTGAGGCTCATAGTCGCCTTCACCTTCTACAGCTCTTAATACTTCAATGGCATTTGCATTGAAAATATCCGCCATGCCTTCCAGTCCCATTTCAAAAGCTTCAGCAGCCCCGCCAGACTCAATTAGCGTAATGTCTAAGATATCGGAGTGTTCATTGGCCAAGGAAGTATACGTAGAAGCCCATACGTACCATCCTGAAGCTGTATGGGTATGCGTAAAAGTTAGCTCCCTGGGGTACTCTATTTCTTCTTCAGGTTCCTCCTCTACTTCTTCTACTTCTTCCGGTTCATCAGGGTCTTCTTCCACTTCTTCTGGGGCACATCCCGCAAACATCAACCCCAAACTCAAAAGCCCAACCAACAAAAAAACCCAAAACTTCCGTGAAATAACCAAAAGATCCCCTCCTTATTCCTTTATGGATTGTATTTATATATTAATTCTATAAATATATCTGCTTTTCCTTTATGTTTTTTCTTGTTTTCATAATTTTTTTGAGTTTTTTGAGTTTTTTGAGTTTTTTTTGAAAAGTCGCCACGCATTCTCATGACTTTTAGTCATGAGTTAGTGGTGGCATATGATATCCAAAACAAAGTTTATTTTTCCTTTATGTGCTGTATTTATATAATCGTATGTGTTATCATTTGGTTATGGGCTGGTGATATATGGTAAAAGTCACTTATGGAATGTTTGTGGCTATATTATGCTATCCAGTATCATCTAGTCTGGTGTACTCAGTACAGACAGAAGATATTCAAGGAAAAACAGGAGGGAATTTAGATGAACTCACAAGCCAAACGCGGAGATTGGGTGCAAATTCATAGTGTAGTTTTGTCACCGGAAGAGCGCCCGGCTAATTTGCCTGATGAAACAAAAAAGGTGCCTTTAGAAATGTGGGTAAAAGGTTTTTTGATGAATGAATCAGCTAAAATTGGTGAGAATGTGGATATTGAAACTGTTATAGGTAGAAAAGTACAAGGCGAACTGGTAGAGGTTTCACCCGGCTATAAACATGATTTTGGCGTTCCTCCTCTGGAACTGCTGTCTGTAGGAAAAGAATTGAGAGCGAAGTTAAAGGAGGTCGGGTACGGTGAATAATGATCAAGGTTATCAGGCCGTTATGGAAAGACGCGGAGAAATCATGAAAAAAGCTGTGGGGATTGATTACGAAAAATTTGAACGTTCCGACTTGACTTTTGACTTTGAAGCAATGATGGAAGAAGCAAGCTATAGTCTAGAAGCCGTGAAAGCAATTCAAGAAAAAACGGGCATTGGTAATACGCCTCTACTTGAAATGAAAAATCTCACACAATTAGCCAGACAATTGGCTCCTGCTGGAAAGGGAGCCAGAATATTTATTAAAGATGAAGCATGCAATCCCTCCGGCAGTTTTAAAGCTCGGAGAGCCAGCGTTTCGGTCTATCATGCCAAACAACAGGGTTATAAAGGAGTGATTCCAGCTACCAGCGGCAATTATGGCGCAGCAGTAGCCTCACAAGCTGCGATGAGAGGGGTGAACTGCATTGTTGTTCAAGAAGTGTTCGATTCCGAACATAAAGGGCAGCCTGAAATCATGGAAAAAGGACGAAAATGTGAGTCATACGGTGCCGAAGTAGTTCAGCTCACCGTGGGACCCGAATTATTTTATAAATTTTTAATGTTGCTAGAAGACACCGGTTACTTTAATGCTTCGCTTTACACCCCTTTTAGTGTTGCGGGGATCGAAACCCTTGGTTATGAGCTCGTTGAACAATCCAGATATCAAATTGGCAAAGCACCTGAAGCTGTAATCGTTACAAATGCAGGCGGCGGTAATTTAACTGGCACGGCTAGAGGCATTTTAAAGGCAGGCGCTCAAGAAACCGAAATCGTGGCGGCCAGCGTGGATTTAACGGGCCTTCACAGCGCCAGCGATATAGATTTTAACAGAAAATCTTTTACAACCGGCCACACAGGATTCGGCATGCCATTCACCACATGGCCAGATCGATCCGACGTACCGAGAAGCGCCGCTCGCCCCCTAAGGTATATGGATCGATACGTTACGGTCAGCCAAGGTGAGGTTTTCTATATTACCGAAGCGTTGGCACAATTAGATGGCCTAGAAAGAGGACCAGCAGGAAACACAAGCTTAGCGGCTGCTTTTCATTTGGCGCAGGAAATGGACGAAAACCAGGTAATTGTGGTTCAAGAAACTGAATATACGGGCGCCGGTAAGCATCCGTACGCCCAGCTTAGCTTTGCGAAGGCGCAGGGCATCGAAGTCAAACGCGGTGACCCAACGAAAGAAGATAAACCTGGGGAAAGAATCGTAATCCCGGAAAAGCCTGAACAAATTCAGGCCCATGATGTAAATTTGGATCAGCTCCGGCAATCTTACCTGAAAAACGTAACCAAAAGAACTGGCAAGAAAACCGGGGACGAATTTGAAAACCAGGATTTGGATTTCCTGGCCGCAGAACTGGGCGTATCTAAAAATAAAGTGATTGAATTATTAGAAGCGTGAAGACAATGTATTTTATAAATTTTTAGAGCCAAATTTTTGAGCTTCAATAAACAGCATAGAATTTAGGGTGAACAAACGCTCACAACCCTCAGTTCAATCAGGTTATCTGTTGCAATTTTTCGTGAAATAGAGCAAAAAATTATACAACCGCGGGAGTTCGTGAAAAAACCTTAAGCCTCCCGCGGTTTCCTTATTTGGGAATTTTTCTCATGCATTCCCATACTGACTAATATTTATTGTTTCTTTCTTCCCCAGTTACCAACCCTTCACTGTCTCGAGAACCTCATCGGGGATTTCTCCGTTCAAATAGGCTTCGATGGATTGTTCAATTACATCCAAAGCCTGGTCCAATTGCTCCTTACTAATCACAAGGGGCGGTTGAATTCTAAGCACACTGCCAGCAAAAAATGATAAGACCACACCTTGTTCCCAAGCCCTATAACAAATTTTGGCCGCAGCTGTTTGAGCTTTTTCTTTGGTGGTTTGATCTTTTACGAGATCTACCCCAATGGACAATCCAAGGCCTCTAACTTGACCGATCAAATCATATTTCTGTTTCATTTGTTCAAATCTCTCCATGGCATAATTGCCTAACGCTTCCGATTTCTTTTTCAGTTCTTCCTCTTCTACAACGTCTATGGTGGCCAAAGAAGCCTGGCAGCAAGCAGGATTTGCAAAAGTGGTAAATAGATGAGCCGGCGCATCAAGAGATTCCAGTATCTCGGCCCGAGCCACAATGGCACTTAGCGGCATCCCCGAAGCGATTGATTTAGCCAGTATAACCGCATCTGGAACAATATTAAAGTGCTCGATTCCAAACCATTTGCCCGTCCTTCCAAAGCCCTGCTGCACCTCTTCACTAACGAATAAGATCCCATTGTCTTGACACAGTTTATAAAGTGCTTCCATGTACTTGCGAGGAGGTACTATAATACCTGCATCTCCAGCTATAGGTTCTATCACAACTGCGGCCACTTCCTCTTTAGGAATGTAGCTGTCAAGAGCAGTCTTTAAATATTCCAGGCACTCTAAGCTGCAGTTGTCACTTGTTTGCCCAAACTGACAGCGGTAACAATCGGGATACGGCATATGGTAAATTTCAGGTACAAACGGTCCCATTTTCCTTCTCATATTGAGGCTAATCGCCGATAAAGAAATAGCTCCATAGGTTGAGCCGTGATAGGATCCAATGAATGAAATGATCTTACTTCTCCCCGTATAAGCCCTGGCAAATTTAATCAGCCCATCGTTTGCATCTGAGCCGGACAAACCAAAAGAAACTCTTTTCGGATGGTCACCCGGTGTAATTTCGATCAGCTTTTTCGCAAGCTCCACCGCCGGCTCGTGATACATATAAACCGGCGTATAATGGATGAAATCTTGCACCTGGTTGACGATAGCGTTTACCACTTTCGGGTGTGCATGACCGGTATTTAAGGCAGCCGCGCTTGATAAAATATCAATAAACTCATTGCCATCAGCATCTTCAATAATCGCGCCGGAA
>CAZARY010000028.1:0-15874 GCA_964487675.1 uncultured Clostridia bacterium
AAAATGGATAATCTCCCCATAAAAAAAAGCAATCCAAAACAAACAGATAACTATATCAGCGATGAACAAAATTACAACTTAAAACTTCTAAAAATGCTGTCAAGTAAAGCATAACTCGTTGTTTAATTTATGTCAACTATAAAATTGAATAAATTGAATATAATTGTGACCCTCTCACAACTAAAGTCACGAGAATGCGTGATGACTTTTCAATAAATCCCGCAGTAAGTGATATTCTTATGAGAAAAGCAGCAGAACCCTCCGTAACTGCAGCAGAACCTCCCGCTGCTTTACCTTTGGGGGCACAAGAAAATTTGGCTGGAACACCGCTATAAATGGATGATCTTTCCTGGAGTTTTGAGGCTAAATAAGTTATAATGTGAAAAGTAAGTTTTTAAAATGATAATTAATTTACATAAACAAGGGGTGACTGCTATAATGCGGCGTGCGGTTGGCACTTGCTTTTTTCTTCTAGCGACAGTTTTGGTGTTCCTGTGGATGGGGAGTTCTGTTTTTGCCAGTGATATTGAGGTTTTTGTAGATGATGAACAGGTAGAGTTTCCCGATCAAGCACCTTATATAGATGAAAACAATAGGACTATGGTTCCAGTCAGGTTTGTCAGTGAAAACTTGGGAGCCGAAGTCAACTGGCATGGGGATCAAGAAAGGGTTGAAGTGAAACTAAGGGGTGATATACTAAATCTTTGGATTGGAGAGAAAGTGTTCTTTCAAAATGACGAAGAAATGCCCATGGATACGGCCCCTGTCGTTACAGGTGCAAATCGGACTATGGTGCCGATTCGCTTCGTCAGCGAAGGATTAGACGCCGACGTGGAATGGCACCAGGAACAGCGTGCGGTTTACATATATCCCGATTTACAGCCGTTTCCGGACATTCCGGGTGAGCATACGGGGACAATTGGCGAAATCACCATAGGGGCGGAGAATTTAAATGTAAGAAAAGGTCCTGGCATTGACTATGATGTTATTGCCCAGGTAGATGAGGGAGATGGGTTTCCTATTTTGGCTAAAGCCTCCCTGGATAACCACCCGGATTATTATGAATGGTACAAGATAGTTTTGGATAAAGAGGATATCGACAGCGACAGTGAACTTAATAAAGGCTGGGTGGCGGCCGAATATGTGGAAAAAGAATCTGTTGTGATCGAGCAAAATCTTCGGGCTGTTGATTTCTTGCATTGGGAAGAGCGCGACAATCACACTTCTTTTCGTTTGGGTCCGATAGAAAGATTGCCATTGGATATATTTACACTGGATAATCCCCACCGACTTGTTTTGGATCTAAAGGATGTGGGGTTAAACATGGACTCAGGGGGGTGGCCGGTAAATTCAGAAGCGGTTTCAGATATTAGGCTGGCGGAAAGAGAAGCAGAAGGCTTTACACGGGTGGTTTTTGACTTGAATGCCATGGAGCATTATGCGATCGCCTGGGAAGATTCTCATTTGATCGTCAATGTGTTCGACCACGATCCCTTAAAAGGTGAAACAATCATGGTGGATCCAGGCCATGGAGGTAAAGACGATGGAGCAAAGGGACCTAGTGGGTTAAAGGAAAAAGATGTTGTTCTGGACGTGTCTTTAAGACTCCGAGATAAGCTAGAAGACCTGGGTGCGGAAGTGATTATGACCCGGGAAGAAGATATTTACCTTTCCCTGGATGAGAGAGCAGAAATGTGCAACGATTGGGACGACCTGGCCATGTTTATTAGTGTGCATGCTAATGCGCATCCCGACAATAGTATTGAGGGCACAGAAACATTTTATTCATCCTCCCGCAGCCAAAGGGACTTTTTCCTGGCCAGGAACTTGCAGCATGGCCTTTTGGATAGGTTGGGAAGGGTGGATAGAGGCGTGAAAAATAGCCGATTTAGAGTGTTGAGAAACGCTTCTGTGCCAGCTGCCTTGGTGGAACTGGCTTTCATATCAAATCCAGAAGAAGAACAGCTTTTAGCCAGGGACGACTTTCGGCAGGACTCGGCAAAAGGTCTTGTAGATGGGGTCTTAAATTACCACCAGCGCTATCATTTTCAATAATTGAAAAAATCGGCACGCATGCCCGTGTCTTGAGTCATGAAAGGTTCACTAATTAAGCGCTAAATAAGTGCTAAAAATGGGGAGTTAACATACGTATTTTCAATAGGTGGAACTGACAATATCATCTATTAATACTATTAATACTTTTAATACTTTTTTAATATTTAAGTTTGTACGCATTAGTAGTACTATAAGAAAGTAAGCTTCTGGGAAGAAAATAGAATTATGATGATTATGATTAATAAGCAACAAACGCTTTGGACTGCTTTTGGTAGCGATTTTTTGTGGTTTTAAATCGGGTGAACACTAACCGGAAAGTATTGCCTATGGTTAGTTTTTTTAATGGACTGAATTATTCCTTTAGCCGCTGAGATAGAAATCACGACATCAAACTCACAAACTTAAAACCACGAGCTGAAGCACGAACTAAAGCACAAACTAAACCGCGAATTAAAGCACAAATTCAAAACCATTAAATTGAAACCCTGCAGGGAGCCATAGGTCAAAATTTAAAAAGCATGTTAATTGGAACTTTAATAAAATGGATAGTAAAAAATTGGATGCATATCGAAGGGAGGCAAAAAATGTCAGATGTATCGGGGACAAAAAATTGGCAGTATCACAGTGCTATAACGGGGATGCCGCACGCGTATTGGAATTTACCGGCAGCCAGATTAGTGGAAGAATCAATACTCAATCGGGAAGGTCATTTGTCGGCCTGTGGTGCTTTGACTGTACAAACTGGGAAATACACCGGGCGCTCACCGCAAGACAAGTTTTTTGTAGAAGAAGAAGAGTCAAAAAATAAAATTAACTGGGGCGCAGTCAATCAAAGTTTTTCTGGGGATGGTTTTCATCAACTCATGGAAAAAGTCATAGATCATTTGAATTCCCGTAAAGTCTATATTTTTGAAGGTCAGGTATGTGCTGATGAGGAATACGCCATGCCTTTGCGCGTGGTTACTGAAAGAGCCTGGCACAATCTTTTTGCCAAACAGCTTTTTATAGATAAAAAAGGTTCGGCTGAAGCTTCTCATACGCTGCTTTCTCAGGGCTTTAACGTAATTTATGCGCCGGATTTTAAAGCCGTGCCGGAAAGAGATGGCACGAATTCTGAAGTATTTGTGATCATATCATTTAAAGAAAGAACAGTTTTAATCGGGGGAACGGAATACGCGGGAGAAATGAAAAAAGCGGTTTTTACCGTGTTAAACTATTTGTTGCCTCAGCTGGGCGCGCTTCCTATGCACTGCGCAGCAAATGTTGGCAATCGAGGGGATGTGTCCCTGTTTTTTGGCTTATCGGGCACAGGGAAAACCACTTTATCGGCTGATAAAGGGCGGCTTTTGGTTGGCGATGACGAACATGGCTGGCATGAAAACGGCATATTCAACTTTGAAGGTGGTTGCTACGCCAAGTGCATTCAGTTAAAAAAAGATAAGGAACCCCAAATATATGAAGCCATCCGGTTTGGGACAGTACTTGAAAATGTGATCTTAAAACAAGGCACGGCAGAGCCCGACTATGATGCGGCCTCTATTACGGAAAACACCAGGGCTGCCTATCCCATGGATTATATTCCGGGGATATTAGGCTCTGGGAAAGCCGGGCACCCTGATGTGATTATCTTTTTGGCTGCTGATGCTTTTGGGGTACTCCCACCGGTGTCAAAATTGACGAAAGAGCAGGCCATGTATCATTTTATTTCCGGTTACACTTCAAAATTAGCCGGTACAGAGCGAGGCGTTTCTTACCCGGAAGCCACTTTTTCTGCTTGTTTTGGAGCGCCTTTTATGCCGCTAAAACCTGCCGTTTACGATCAAATGCTGGGCGACAAAATTGAGAAACATGATGTACGGGCTTTCCTGGTCAACACCGGCTGGACTGGGGGACCATACGGCGTAGGGGAAAGAATCCGCCTTACTTATACGCGAGCAATCATTTCTGCTATTCAAGATAAATCAATCAGTCAGGCTGCTTTTCATGAAGATCCCGTGTTTAAAGTTTTGGTTCCTGATGAAGTGCCCGGAGTGCCGAAAGAATTGTTGGAACCGAGAGAAATCTGGGACGATAAAAGCGCTTTTGACCAAAAAGCAAGGGAGTTGGCCAAGAAATTTCAAAAAAACTTTGCCCGGTTTGATTCGGTGCCTAAAGAGATTCGAGCAGCTGGCCCTAAAATTGATTGATTATTAATCCTATTATTATTCCTAAGAATCATATGATATAATATAAACTATAGAGAGGATTTGTCCAGTTTGCGTAGAAGTTAAACATTAGAAAAGGTGGTGATCCACAAATGAAAAAAACTGCTAAAAAGTGTAAAAAGTGCGGTGCTACTCTTGTGATCACATGTCCCATAAAAGAAGAAGACTTTTGTGAAAAGAAAAGATATTATACTTGCATTGAATGCGACCATGCTGAAGTAGAAGAAGGGTATCCGGAAAGTTGTACCTATGAATACAATATAGAACATGGCCAGGAGCACGGATAGAATCACTGAGTGGGATTTGACTTCCAAAAAAATGAGCACATAATCCATGTCTGCCTGAGATGATTTATTGAGCAGCAAGCGCTTCGGCATTATTTTAAGTCAGCGGTCAGGGAATTGTATTCGGTTAGTCATGAGGCGGTGAAGATGCATAAAGATGATTAAAATGCATAGAAAACCCGGGGGTCACCCCCGGGTTTTTTATGCTTCACATGCGTTAAGCTGTTGTGGTGCTTGGCCGTGTCTTTATTTTTTAACGTATGGTTCGGTATGTGGTTCACTCGATGGCTCAGTAGTGGGTTCAGCAAATGATTTATAGGTGGTGCAGTAAATGGTCAGTATATGCTTCAGCAGGTACTTTAGTTAATTTAGTGTTTAGTAGTACAGTAGAGTAGGCTTTGTTATAGGTTTACATTATGGTTATTGTTCTTTGTGTTCTCTATAAGCTTTCAGAACCAGCTCAGGAGATAAAGGCAGCCGATCTATGGGAACATCTAGGGCCTCTCTGACTGCGTTGGCAAGAGCGGGCCCGGCGGCGATCATAGGTTGTTCGGCTACGCCTCGAATGCCGTAGGGGCCATCGTATTCTGGATTTTCAATAATGATTGGTTTGATTTCTGGTATATTTTCAATAGAAGCAATTTTGTAATCTGTAAAGCTGTTGGAGGTTACCTGACCTTGGTTTAGGACTATATTTTCGTACATAGCTATGCTCAAGCCCATGATGGTGCCGCCGTTGGTTTGAATATGGCACATCCTGGGGTTCACCGCTTTACCTGCAT
This sequence comes from uncultured Clostridia bacterium, assembly GCA_964487675.1. GTDB lineage: Bacteria > Bacillota > Natranaerobiia > Natranaerobiales > Natranaerobiaceae > CAZARY01. The sequence continues at coordinate 5,326 of CAZARY010000028.1, forward strand.
CCATGGCTGTGACCATCTTGATAATATCGACAGCGCCCGTTTCCGGGTCTACTTCTACTTCTACAGCAGTGGCTCCAAATGTCCAGAACAGACCGGGTTTGCCTTCGCCTGTTTCTGGGTCAAGATTGGTTAATTTATCGGGGACGTATTGACCTCTACCGATAATCGGGCCGTATACGCCTTCACCGGTGGGTTTCATGTAGCTGTTGGCCACGTCTTTTACATCAACGTTGACTGAGTGATCCTTTGTCCACCTGACTTTGTCACCGACTACTTCTAATTCTCCTTCCGGGATGTTGAGGGCTATAGAAGCCACGTATTGGAGCTGACGTTTGGCGTCTTCACAGGCTTTAATAATTGCTTTCCCTACAGAGTAAGTTGTTCTGCTCGCCACTGTTTGCCATTCATAGGGCGAATAATCAGTGTCTGGCAGTTTTACCATAATTTTGTCTTCAGATATTCCCAAGGATTCTGCAGCGATTTGGCCAAGCGCAGTCGTCATGCCCTGCCCCATTTCAGTAGCGCCTACCAGCAAATGGGCCGTGCCGTCTTCGTTTAATTTTACCACGGCCGAAGAGGAAGCGTTAGAGGGCTGTGCGGGTGCTTTGACCAGGCCAGCAATAGCTTTGGCTCGATATTTATTTTCTGGCTTTTCATGCCAGCCTATTTCTTTGGCAGCTGCTTCCAGGCAGTCTTTGTACCCTACTACGGGGACCTCCTGGTTGGTGACAGTTTTGGATCCATTTACCATTGCGTTTCGCTGGCGAATTTCCAATGGGTCCATGTTTAACTGTCTCGCGATTTCGTCCATTTGCCTTTCCAGTCCGAATAAGCTTTCCGGCATGCCGAAGCCTCTTACCGGACCACCGACAGGGTTGTTTGTATAAACGCAGTAGGAATCCGTCTTTACATTCTCAATTTCATAGGGGCCGGTGGAGCTGTAACCTGCTGCTCTGACAATATTGATGCCGTATTCTGTATAAGCGCCGCCGTCCCAGATCAATTCGTATTCTAGAGCCGTGATCCTACCATCCTTGGTGAAGCCTGTTTTGCAGCGGGAATAGATAGCTTGTCGAAGGTAGGTGGATTGGATATCTTCTTCCCGAGAGAGCACTAATTCGATGACGTGTCCCGGACATTTTTTCGCCAAGGGGATGGCAATACCTTCTAATGTAGCGCCTGCTTTCCCGCCGAAACCACCGCCAATGTAATTAGAGATTACCCGGATTTCAGACATGGGCTTGTCTAGTGATTTGGACAGCAGTTTCCTTACAATAGAAGGAGACTGGGCGGTACTCCATACCGTAAGCTGTCCGTTAGGGTCCCACCGGACAGATGCTTTATGGGTCTCAATTGTGGTGTGGTTCATGTGGGGCAGGTGGTAATTTCGCTCCATCACGTAGTCAGCTTCTTCAAAGCCTTGATCGATGTCTCCTTTTCTCGCTTTAAAGTGGTTGGCAATGTTGGTATTTGGTTTTGGGTAAAAGACAGGTGCTCTTTCGTAATTTTCCAGGTTTTCGTGGATGATTGGGGCATCTTCTTTCATCCCTTCCCTGGGATCAAAAACTGGTTCCCATTCTTCGTATTCCACTTTGATTAAACTGGCTGCTTTATCTGCGGCTTCTGGTGTGTTGGCTGCTACTGCTGCTACTGGCTCGCCGTAAAATCTTACTTTTTCTACTGCAAAAAATGTCCTGTCTACCATATAGAGTCCTACGGTGTTTGGAAATTCTTGACCGGTGGCAATTGCTTTTACCCCGGGCACTTTTTCCGCTTCACTGGTATCTATATTGACGATTTTCCCGTGTGGGATATCGCTGCCCTTAACGCGGGCAAACAACTTGGGTTCCATATTTAAATCTTCCACGTATTTTGCGGAACCCGTGACTTTTTCCACGGCATCTTTACGTTCCAGATCTTTGCCTAAAGCCATAGTTTCAATTTCCCCCTTCCTGATAACAGGTTATAACTTAAATCAGTCATCTTCATGTGAATGAACAGTGATCAAAAGCTTGTATGCGTTTTTCTTGCGTATTGAAAAGCTATTGTTCATCTGCTTTACGTGAATTTACGAGAAAGGTTCAAAATATAATTTTGCGGTTGCTATTTGCTGCAGGCTTTAACGGCTTCCCTTACTTCCAGGTAAGTGCCGCAGCGGCATAAATTGCCGTTTAACGCCTCGTTGATCTCATCTTCTGAAGGAGATGGGTTTTTGTCCAAAAGCGCTTTTGCGGAAATGATCATACCAGGTGTACAGTAACCGCACTGCACAGCAGAGTATTCGACAAAAGCTTCCTGTATGCGGTCTAACTCGCCGTTTTCAGAAATCCCTTCAATAGTTACTAAATTTTTCCCATCTATTTCAGGAGCCAGCATCATACAGGAATTCACTGGCTCATCGTCGATCATTACCATACACGCACCGCATTCGCCTTCTTCGCATCCGTTTTTAGTTCCGGTGAGCTTTAAATCTTCCCGGATAAAAGTCAGTAGGTTTCGGTATGGCTTAACATACCTCGATTCTGGGTAGCCATTTATGGTGAATTCTACCTTTACCATTTCACTCATTTATTGTCCCCCCTTCATTGTTTCTTCAAGCCCGCGTCTGACCAATACCTTGGCAGTATGATAACGGTATTCAGCAGAACCCCTGATATCATCGATCGGCTTAATGTCTTGCTCAACCAATGCTGCCGCTTTCTTGAAATCGGTTTCATTCTCTTCATTCACGGCTTTTTCAACAGAGGTGGCTCTGACTGGGGTGGGTGCGCAGGCATTGATGGCAATCTTAACTTTGCCGTTGTTTTCTTGTAATGCTACGCCTATACTGGCTAAGTCGACGGAGTTGGTGCGGGATAACTTGTAGTAAACGCCTTTTCCGGTGGGGTAAGGTTTTGGGATGATGACAGACGTGACAATTTCTCCTGGTTTTAAGGCGTTTTGTTTGGGACCTTGGAAGAATTCTTCAATGTGGACTTCCCTTTTCCCATCCCTAGAAGCAATTTTTACCCTGGCATCCAAACAGTACAGGGCGCTAGAAGTATCCGCCGCCGGGGATGATGTGCAGATGTTTCCGCCCAGGGTGGCTCGATTGCGGATGGGGAAACTTGCAATTTCATGGCATCCCTGATACAAAACAGGCACTTTTTCTTTCAGCAGATCCGATTTTAACAAGTGGTTCAGAGGGATGGCTGCCCCGATTTCAATCCCTTCATCTGTCTCCTCCAGAACATTTAACTCTGGGATACTTTTAATGTTTGCTACGTGTTTGGGCTGCTTCACCCCGTGTCGTAGATCGACCATCAAATCGGTACCGCCCTGGAGTAGGCTGACATTGTCTGTTTCTGATAAGAAATCCAGGGCCTGGTTCAAATCGTCAAACTTTACATAACCAAATTCATGCACAACTATTCACCTCCAATAATAAAAATAGAACTTTCCCTTGCACAAAGGACAAAAAAATTGGCTAGATGGATTACAATCTTAGGAAGGGCCCCAAAAAATAACGAGCGTTTGTTATCGAAATCCACTGGTTCACATTTTGTAATTAATTCATAAGTACAACGAAAAGTTTCATGACCTAAAACTAAACTCGCCTGATCACATTCACCTCATAAAATTTACCAAACATCCTCTTCTTTCGGAAAGCCACTTGATATGGTAGAATACAATAGATGATCGCTTAACCTAGAACGACTCCTAGTGAATTGATTCTCCAATTTTAGATTACCAAAAAGCCATATTTTCGTCTAGTAGAGAGGTCGTTCATGGGTGTGATTTTGTAAAACATTTACACAATAAAAGGTGCGAAATTGTATAAAAATCATACATATACACACTCAATATATAGTAATAGTTATTATGCATATTCACGAGTTTATTCCCATCTTATCATAAATTGCAAGCGATAATAAATTGCGGTCCAAACTGCAATAAAAAATCATGAGGAGGTTCTACCATGGCCGAACAAATAAGCAAAAAAGAGGCAGAAAGACAGGTGCTGCTGTTGGCCAGAAGATGTGCATCGCTGTATCAATCTTTTGCGGAAGCGCTGGTAAACGAACTGGGCGAAGAAAAGGGCAAAGCTCTGATTCTAAAAGCCATAGAAGATTACGGGGCAAAGAGCGGGGAAAATGTTAAGCAAAAGGTAGAAGAAAGTAAAGCGCCCAAGGACGTAAATAACTATTTTAAACATTCGGACCTTCCTAAGCTTGGTTGGGTGGCCAACACGTTTGAGGACAATGGGAAGATTGTAAAACATATTGATTACTGCCCTATGGCGGAATACTGGCTGGAGGAAATGGACCCCGAACTGGCCCGTCTATATTGTCACGTGGACCAGGTAAAATACGATACCTACAATCCGGCGTTAGAATTTAGATGTGTCAAAAATGTGTTGGATGGGGAACAGCGCTGCGTGCATGTTTTTACGCCTCAAGAAACGGATTTGACTTCGGAGGACTAATATAAGAATTGGTAAGAACTGGGGTATAAATATATGTATCATAGACTGCATGACTGTGCAAAGCTCCATAGTTATTTTTCTTAGGGATTTCTTAATTAAAAAAGGTTGTAATTATTTTGATCAAGAACGTCAAGCAAAAAAGCAAAAATGTGAAATTAAGGGGCTTTCAAATATGGAAGAAATAAAAGTGGGCATTATCGGTATGAATCACCACGGTCAGCGCTTGGTCAACATACTAGGCAAATTAGATCAGGTTCGTTTGCAATCGGTGGCGGACACCGATCTAACTGCGCCCGGAGTGAAAATGGCGATTTCCAATCAAATTGAAGTGTATAAAAGCTATGAAGCCATGATAAAAAAGGAAGCTTTAGAGGTTGTCATAGACCTTACATTTGACCGGCATACAAATGAAACAATAGCAAAGTTTAAATCTAATCAAACGCTGGTGATAAATTACCAGGCAGCGCAGCTCTTGATAGAGATCACAAAGGGAAAAGACGATATATATCAGATCCAGGAGACGGAAAAGCTCCTCCAAACCATTTTAGACTCGACTCATGAAGGGGTACAGGTTGCCAATAAAGAGGGCAAGGTTTTGTACGTAAATAAAGCCTTTGAAAGAATTACCAAGGTTCCGCCTGAGGATAGGATCGGTAAAAGTGTTTTCGAAGTTTCCCCGGATGGCGCTTTAAGTGAAGTATTGAAGCATTATCAACCCGTGTATGGCAAACCCAATACGGTGAAACCTTCGAATGTGCAGGTTCTTTCAAACGCTTCGCCCATCTACATTGACGGCAGTTTGACAGGTGCTGTGGTGGTTTTTAGAGATGTTACCGATGTTAAAAGGGCCTACCAAAAAGTGAAAGAAAGCGAAAAGGTTATTGATGACTTAAAAGGAGGCATAAAAAACTTAGCCTCTGCCCGTTATACTTTTGAAGATCTCTGTGGTCAAAGCGAACTCATTAACGAGCAGATCAACATAGCTAAACAAGCGGCAAAAACCAACTCTACCATTTTATTGACAGGGGAAAGTGGGACGGGCAAAGAGCTGTTTGCCCATGCCATTCACAACTACAGCGACATCAAAGAAATGCCGTTTATTAAAGTGAATTGTGCTACCATCCCTGAAAATTTACTGGAATCCGAACTCTTTGGGCATGAAAAAGGCGCATTCACTGGGGCGGATAAAAAGAAAATTGGAAAACTGGAAATTGCCGATGGCGGAACGGTTTTTTTGGATGAAATTGGGGATATGTCTTTCAACCTTCAGGCGAAGCTCTTACGGGTGCTTCAGGAAGGCGAAATTGAGCGAGTGGGGAGCGCCACTCCCTTCAAAGTGAATCTGAGGATTATTGCTGCCACTAATAGGGATATTGAGAAAATGGTGGTTGAAGGCGCATTTCGCGAGGACTTATATTATAGGCTCAACATTATTCACATTCACTTGCCCCCGCTGAGAAGCCGTGAAGAAGATATTCCTGAGCTGATTAAAAGTATATTGCGAAAAAAAGCGCGGAAATTTGGCAGGGCGGTCAATGCTGTTGAGCCTGAAGCGGTTCAATTAATGCAAAATTACAGCTGGCCCGGCAATGTAAGGGAGTTAGAAAATATTTTGGAAAGAGCCGTGACCCTGGGTGGGGGGCACATGATTAAAGCAGCTCAAATTAGGCCTTATTTGCAAATCAGTGAAAACGATGAAGGAGAAACAGAAATTGAATCGTTGGATGAGCTGGAAAAGAGGGCGATTCAGGCGGCTTTGGATAAGTATGGGATGCATTTAGAGGGGAAAAAGAAGGCAGCGCTTAAATTAAATATTTCTCTAGCCACGCTTTATAACAAAATAAAAAAGCACCGCCTGTATAGCTGCATCAAAAATGGCCCCAAGAAAAATAGTGCTCAAAACCTTGTAAATGGTTCTAACAACTTCTTAATAGAAAACGAAAACCCACTATCATAAAATGCATTTAAAAAATGTGGCTGGACGCACCGTGAATGGAAAAATGGTTTTAATTATTAAAATAAATTCTAAATATTAGAATTTATTGACCCAGTTATTCCGTGTTGTATTCGTTTTGCCTATTGCTTTGAAAAAAGCAGTCCTGTGGTATCTATTTGCTTTAAAAGGGAAATCGAAAGCAATGCAAACGGGAAATCATGGGTAATTAATTATAAAAATTAGAATTTATATATCATTGAAATTACTAATTAATTTGCTGGATGCTGCAGTAAATTTTTTTTATCAACCCTGTTGAGAGCTTATACATGCTTTTTTTGCAAGTTACTTATGGGCAAATTTGCGATCGAGAGAATATTGGCATAATAATTGCATTAAATATCCGTGGACTTTGTAGTATAAGTGGACTTTGTAGTATAAAGTGTGGAACTTAAAATATGGAACTTGAATAACTTATGATTCTAAAATAATTTAATCTCTAAACGTTGAGAAGGAGGTTCATGGCTATGCGAATTACGAAACACCCTATCCTGGGAAGCGAAAAAGATCCGCAAAAAGTTTATATATACGTGGATGGGGAAAAAATTGAAGCCAAAGCGGGAGAACCCATTGCCAGTGCAATTTTGGCTTCGGGAAGAAGAATATTTAGATTTACGCCGAATTACAATCGCCCACGAGGCGTTTACTGTGCCATCGGAAGATGCACCGACTGCGTGATGACCGTAAATGGGGTGCCCAATGTCAGAACTTGTGTCGAGGTTGTAGAGGAAGGTATGGAAATTGAAACCCAGGTCGGATCGGGGAATTGGGGGGATTCATCATGAGCGAGAGAACCCAGGTTGCTATAATAGGCGCAGGACCGGCCGGTTTATCCTGCGGAGTGGAAATTTTAAATGCCGGAGGCGATGTGACCATTCTGGATGAAAATGACAGTCCTGGAGGACAGTTATTCAAACAGATTCACAAGTTTTTTGGGAGCAAGGCGCACCAGGCAGGGATTCGTGGGATTGATATCGGAAACCAACTGCTTAAGCAGGTTCGAGAAAATAAGGGTCGGGTGCTTTTGGAATCCGTGGCCTATGGGATATTCCCCGAACACCAGGTGGGCTATGTAAAAAATGGCAGAGAAAACCTGATCCAAGCGGATAAAATTGTGATAGCGGCTGGCGCCACTGAAAATCCGCTGGCCTTTCCAGGCAGTACGCTTCCAGGGGTGATGGGAGCGGGCGCCGCTCAGACCTTAATTAATATCAACCGGGTAAAACCGGGCAATAATGTGGTGATGGTCGGTTCTGGCAATGTGGGATTGATTGTGTCTTATCAGCTTTTACAGGCCGGAGCAGATGTGGGCGCCCTTGTGGAAGCCGCAGGAGAAATCGGCGGATACGGCGTTCATTCGGCCAAGCTTGCCAGGGCCGGGGTGCCCATATACACTTCCTATACAGTAAAGGAAGCGAGGGGAGAGGACCAGGTAGAGGAAGTGGAGCTTGTCCAACTTGATGAAAATTGGAAACCAGTCTCTGGCACAGAAGTTGTCATCCCTGCGGATACGATATGTATTTCCGTGGGGCTGTCCCCGCTCACGGAGCTTTGCTGGATGAGTGGGTGTGAGTTTATGTATATCCCGGCTTTAGGCGGCCATGTGCCCTGGCACGATTATAACCTGGAAACTAGTGTCCCCGGGCTGTACATTGCTGGTGATATGACTGGAATAGAAGAAGCAAGTTCAGCCATGGAAGAAGGACGGTTGGCCGGCATTGCCTGTGCGGAAAGCCTGGGGCTCATTCAAAAAGAAAAAGCCCTTGAAATGAAGGAAGAAGTGTGGAACCGTTTAAATCAGCTCCGTTCAGGTCCATTCGGAGATGATAGGTATCAATCGAAGCAGGTTCAGATTCATCGGCGTGGAAAGGTGGTGCAATCATGAAGTCAGATTATCAAACCTCCATCAAACACCGCGGATATTACACCTGGGAAGAACTGAAAGACACACCTGGTGTGCCTACGGAAGAGAGAATGGATGAGGGGGCGGTGGCTGTGATTGAATGTACCCAGGAAATTCCCTGTGATCCTTGTGAAACCTCATGTCCATTTGATGCGGTTAAAATTGGGGAGGCTATTACGAACTTACCCAGATTGTTGGAAGAAAAGTGCACCGGTTGTGGTACCTGTTTACCGGAATGTCCGGGATTGGCTATATTTAAGGTGACAAAAAATTACAGCGAATCCACCTCCCTGGTGGAATTTCCTTACGAATATTTACCCCTTCCGGAAAAAGGTGAAATAGTCCAATGCGTTAACCGAAAAGGGGAGGCGATTACTGAAGGGAAAATCATTAAAGTGGATAACAAAGCCAAAAATGATAGAACGCCCGTTGTGGCTGTGGAAATACCCAAAGCATACTGCCAGGAAGTTAGAAGCATTCTTTACACGGGGAGGAATGACAAGTGAGGGATAAAGATAAAGCTAAAGAAGTTTTTATGTGCCGCTGTGAAGAAGTTACGGAAGGCGAAGTGGAACAAGCGATTCGGGAGGGCGCAAGAACTTTAAAAGGAGTGAAAAGGCGCACCTATGCTGGCATGGGTCTATGCCAGGGCAGGACGTGCAGTAAACTGATTATGCAAAAATTGGCTCGTTATGTGGATAAAGCAGACCTTTTGCCGGATACCCAGCGTCCACCGGTAAGAGCGATCAAGATAGATCATCTATTACAAAGTGAACAGGGTGATGAAAAAGATGGCTAAAAAAACGGACGTAATCATAATTGGTGGCGGCATCATCGGCACAGCGATTGGCTATCACCTGACAAAAGAAGGCAAGCAGGTGACTGTGATTGAAAAAGAGGATTTGGCTTCCGGCGCAACAGGTGCGTGTGATCAATTTATCATCATGCAGTCCAAAAAACCGGGGATCCACCTGGAAATCGCCATGGAAAGTTCGCGCCTGTATCATCAATTGGTGCAGGAGTTAGAGGAAGATATTGAACACCATGAAACCGGTGGGTTGATTGTCATCGAAAATGAAACCGAATTGGAGGTTATGGAAGACCGGGTAGACAAACAAAAAGCAGGAGGGCTGGAGGTGGAAATATTAGATATAAAAGAAGCGCAAAAATATCAGCCCTTGCTGGCAGATGATTTAGTAGGCGCAGCCTACTGCCCGTGGGATGGTCATGTTAGCCCGCTGAAAACATCGAAGGCTTTTGCCCGCTTTATAGAGAGTCACGGGGGCGAATTGATGTTAAACACGGAAGTAACAGGGATTAAACAAGAAAACAATATGGTGACCGGGGTAAAAACCCCCTACGGGGATGTAGAGGCCGAAATTGTAGTCAACGCTGCCGGGTGTCATGCGCCAGAAATCGGCAAGATGGTGGGCCTGGATATCCCGATTAGGCCTCGACGGGGTCAGCTTGTGGTTACTGAAGCGGTCCCGGAATTTATGCCTCGAACGGCGCTGTCCACTAAATACCTGGCTGCCAAACACAACCCGGAAATCCTGGATGATGTGAACCCAAAAGCGCGGGAATTGGGTGTTGGACTGGCAATGGAACAGACGCAAAAAGGGAATCTATTGTTTGGGTCTACCCGGGAATTTGTGGGATTTGATACCAGCGTGACCAGGGATGGGATTATGGAAGTTTTAAAGAATGCGGTAAATATCTATCCCAGACTGCGTGACCTGCATGTGATTCGGACTTTTGCCGGTTTAAGACCTGCTACGCCTGATGGGTTGCCCGTTTTGGGACATGTTGGCGGTCCCGAGGGCTTCATCATGGCTGCGGGCCATGAAGGAGATGGCATATGTTTGGCGCCGGTTACTGGTAGAATGATGGCAGAGTATATTTGCGGTAAAGATCCCGGCTATGATTTAGAGTTATTTTCCCTGGATAGATTTCAAACATAATATTGACATACAACATAAAAAATGACTCAAACACCGCTCAAACACTGCTCAAACACTGCTCAAACACTGCTCAAACATTGCTCAAACATTGCTCAAACAATATTCTTACAATATGTGAACACACCCATACACTGAAAAAATATAGACAAATTGAGGGCAGAGGAGGTGGTTCATGCTGCAGTTGAGAAAATTTTATGTTGATGGGTAAAAACAGCTGACATGGAAGC
>CAZARY010000029.1:0-15839 GCA_964487675.1 uncultured Clostridia bacterium
TAGATACCTTACATGAGTTTGGAGTGGTATCAGACCAGGAGCTAGAGGATTCAGAAGCTGTGCTTCAGCAAGCTCAGCATAATTTACAGGCCCAAGAGGATGCCAAGAATGTTTTAATCGAATCATACGATCCGCCCCCTGGCAGCTATCATGTATTGGAAGCGCGGCGAGAAAGTATAAGGTCTCAAATGGAGCTCATTCGCTATCAAAAAGAAAATTATTATCAAGTTAAATCTCCCCTGGAAGGTGTGGTGGCTGAGGTGCATGCCGAAGTAGGCGAAACAGCAGCGCCCCAAGCGCCCATAATAGAGGTATTTAGCGAAGAAAATTATAAAGTAGAAAGTGATCTTTTAACCCGAGATATATTTGACATTAAGGAAGGAATGGAGGTAGATCTAATCCTTGAAAAAAGGGAAGAAGAGACAGTATTTCCCGGTACCATCACCAAAATATCGCCCCGGGCGAGGGAAGCCGTCTCCCCCTTGGGCTTAGAAGAAGAAAGGGTTAAAGTAACCATTTCGCCGGAATTTCCTGAGCATATAGAACTGGGCCCCGGGTACGGTCTGGAAGCTGAATTTATTATTGATACAGAAATGGAAAAGCTGATCGTTCCCAAGACAGCTATTTTTATTCACCAGGGGGAAGACACTTTGTACGTAGTGGAGGAGGAAACGATTGCCTTACGTCAGGTAAAGACTGGCCTTGAAGACAGTCAGGACGTAGTGATCGAAAGTGGATTGGAAGCTGGCGATATTGTGGTGATCAACCCCCAGGCGGCAGGCGTATCGGCAGGGGATCAAGTGCGTCCCCGGTTGGTCAATGATTGAACAAATTGCAAAAACCATTGAAGTGCCACGGATAATTTAAAAGGCTATTATACCCGACGATGAAAAAATCCGAGGCATTTAACAATTGCTGTAAATCTTGACGGTGTCACATACTAGAGTATATAATTTAAACTAGAAAATTAACTAAAACGTTAAATGGCAACTTAGAAAAAACACCTTTATAAGGGGGAGATTAAGTATGATTCATGGAACAGAACTAGGGAAAAAGTTTCTGGGGGAAAAAATTTTTAAGCAGGTAATCTCCTACCTGGATAAGGACCCTTTAAATAATATGCATAAAGGTATAGAATTGATCTTAAAAGCTCCAATTATGGACCATCATCGCAAAATGGTGTTGACGATTAAAGATCACTTGGATAACCCTGTTGTACAGCAGTACATTAAGAGAATTTTTGAAAACACAAATGAAAATTTCCAGAAAAAAGGACTGGTCAATTTTTTCATAAATGCTGGCTTAATGGGCGTCCCCAAACAAATTCAAGAATCTGAAACGCTTGGAGTGAGTGTGCCTTTTGCCATCTTAATTGATCCCACCAGCAAGTGCAACTTGAGGTGTAAAGGATGTTGGGCTGGCACGTATGATGATCATGATGAATTAGATTTTGAAACCATAGATCGAATCATTGCCGAAGGGAAGGAAATGGGTATCTATTTTATACCTCTTTCCGGTGGCGAACCATTTGCCTGGGACCCACTCTTAGATCTTTGTGAAAAACACGATGATGTGGTATTTATGCCTTATACTAATGCGACCTTACTTGACGAAAAGAAAATTGATCGAATGGCGGAACTTGGCAATATTTCACCGGCCATTAGTTTAGAAGGCGGTCGCCGCCTTACAGATGAAAGACGAGGAAAAGGCGTTTTTGATAAGGTGAGCGGGATCATGGACAACCTGCGGGAAGCAGGGGTGCCCTTTGGCTTTAGCCTTACCCTTACCCGGGAAAACTGTAGAGAAGCCATGTCTGAAGAATTTATTGACTTTATGATAGACAAGGGCGCCGTGTACGGTTGGTCTTTCCACTATATTCCCATTGGCCGGGAACCGGATTTTTCATTGATGTTAACACCACAACAGCGGGCGGAATTAGTGGATCGGGTGAATTACCTGCGCACTCAAAAGCCGCTAAAATTTGCTGATTTTTGGAATGATGGGCATCTAACCGGTGGCTGCATTGCGGGTGGTCGGCGCTATTTCCATATTACGGCCAAGGGGGATATTGAACCGTGTGCCTTTGTTCACTTCGCGGCAGATAACATTGAAAACAAATCGCTGCGGGAAATACTGCAAACTCCGATATTTAAGTCTTATCAGGAACGACAGCCCTTTGATGATAACTTACTGCGTCCCTGCCCATTGATTGACGTGCCCCACGCACTCAGGGAAATCGTGGATGAAACCGGAGCTCAACCTACTGATGATGGCTCAGATACCATTTTGACCGGGGAAGAAGCTCGCAAAATGGATGAAACGGCTAACTACTGGAAAGAGATGGCGGATAAATTAGTTTCAGAGCAAGTCTCAAGATAAGAAGAAAGAGGGGATGTTTAAGGTAATTGCGGAGGCCCATAAATCAATGGTAAAATATAGGTGTAAAATCAACGCCTGCGTGAAGGAAGCTTTGCGGTAACACAAACTCACGCAGGCTTTTTTCTTAAGCCGGGGTGATTACATGAAGGTTTTATTGATGCAGCCAAGAAAAATCACGAATGTAGGGCTTTATGAGATGATCAGTGTGGAACCCATTGGCTTAACTATGGTGGCGGGGGCGTTGAGCGAAGAAGGCTACCCTGTGTATTTGGAAGATTTTGTGAACACACAAAATGTACAGCGTTATATTGAACAATACAAACCGGATATATGTGGCTTGTCATGTTCATTTACGTCGGACCAAGGAATGGTAAAAGAGATTGCCAGGAAGATAAAAGCTCACGCTTCACATACTTTGGTTTTTATCGGAGGGCATCATGCCTCCATGTACCCTCAGGGGCTTGCCGATGACTCAATTGATGCCGTGGTTTTGGGAGAAGGAGAGATCACTGTTAAAGAACTGGTACAGGCCTATAAGGAAAATGAGGATTTGTCCAGGGTCCCTGGGTTATTTTTAAACCACCAGGACCAGGGATGGATGTATACGGGTACAAGGCCGCTTATCCAGAATTTAGATAACCTACCTTTCCCGAGAAGGGACTTGCTGACCAAGTATAAAGATAAATATTTTATAGGACTGAAAAAAAGCGTTTTTACCCTGGAAACCGGTCGTGGCTGTCCCCATAAATGCAAATTTTGCAGTGTTTGGAAATTCTTTCACAAGAAATATCGAATGAAATCCCCGGAGCGGGTGGTGGAAGAAATTAAAAAGATCCCTGGTGACGCCATTTTGATTACCGATGATAATTTTTTTAGCAATTATGAGCGGGCTGAAAAAATCGGTAAAATGTTGGAGTCAGAGGGCATAAAAAAATACTTTAATGTGCAGGCGCGCAGTGATGATGTTGTCAAACATCCAGAATTGATCAGATTATGGAGAAGGCTGGGCCTTTCATCGGTTTTCATAGGTTTTGAGCAGATAGATGAAGCGGGGTTGGAGAAATTGGGGAAAAATAATTCCGTGATCAATAATGAAAAAGCCCATAATTTACTACGTGAATTAGGGGTCAGGGTGATTTCTTCTTTTATTGTGGACCCAGGCTATACCCGGGGAGATTTTCAGGCCATGATTGATTATATTAAGAAAAAAAGCATCGATACCCCAGCTTTTTCCGTATTGACACCTCTTCCGGGGACCGAATTGTATCGAGAATTGAAGCAAGATCTGCAGGTGCAAAATTTTGATCTTTATGATTTGCTCCACGCAGTCCTCCCTACGACTTTAAGTTTGGAAACTTTTTATCAGGAATTCGCGAACTTGTGGAAGGCGGTATACAAGAAGCAGAAAATGAAAGAAATTTCCTGGGAAGCTGTAAAAGAATTTATTACTAAACCTGAAATGTGGGTACACTCTGTTAAGCTTTTAAGTAAGATAAATGCTCTTTATAAAGTGGAGAACTATCTAAAGGACCACTGGAGAATAGGAGACCACAGAATAATGCAGTGAAAAGTGCCTAATTGATGATATCAGTTTATGCTGGAACCCAAAAAAACTCTCTTGTGTGCAATATATGAAGTAGGCACGCTGTTTAATGGAGGCGGCTTATGTTTGAAAGCGTCTTGTTCCCTGTCACCTTACGAGAAAGCAGAGCCCAGTTTTTGTCTGCAGCCGTATTTCTCCATCGGATGGGGGCCCGGGAGTTTTTTATTTGTCATGTATTGGATACGGGCTTTGGCAAGGAGGCAGTCATGCAAAAAAAAGCCCAAGCGTATCGAGTGCTTATAGAGGATAACCTTCAGGATGCCACAGCCCATGCAGATGTATTGACTGGCCATGCGGGGACTGAAATTATAACCCATGCAGAGCGCATGAAGGCAACATATATTTTTATCCCAGCCGGGAGAAAGCGCTGGCTGGGTAAAATATTGGTAGGAAGCACGGCAGCTGACGTGGTGAGATTAACCACTTTACCGGTGTTTGTTCACAAGAAGAAACCGGTCATTCATCCGGATATACAGCTTGTTAATCAATTTGGTGGCGGAACAGAGGAAGACGAATATGTTGGACACATAGACAATAAAAGAGAAAACGCTGCTAAACTGTTTGAGCTGGCCATAGCAGCCATAGATTTTGGAGCCACCACTGAAAGGACCACAGAAATAGTGAGCCATGTGAGCCTCTATTGTCCCTCGGTGCTTTTTTTCCATGTGGGAAAGAGATCGGGAGACCCCTACCGGGAAGCAGAGCGAAAAAAAGCAGTGAAAAACAAACTGACAGAGTTAAAAGAAAGCTTTTACTCTCAATGTCATACAGAGATTAAAGATGTGATCGGCCTGCCTTCCCGGGAAATTATTCGCGAAACCAAGCGATCCGGAGCGGACTTGGTTATCATGGGAAAGTCAAATGAAAAAACACCCGGAGAAATGCTCTTAGGTTCCACGGCGGAAAGAGTATTGAATAATTCGGAAACCTCTCTCATTGTCACCCCTTAATTGAGAAATCCCATACTGTTAGTGCCAGGATAGGGGGAACAAACCGTGAAAAAACAAGCAGTTTTTATTTTTTCGTTGATTTTGGTGCTGCTAATATTAATTCCAAGCTTTATTTGGCAAGAGGCCCTAGCAATGTTTATAACCCAGACCTATGAAGGGATTCTCACGCACTTTGGCTGGGTTTATATGCTGGGGGCTTTTTTCTTTTTGGTCTTTGCCATTGGTCTTTCTTTCAGCAGGTTTGGCAAGATTAAGTTGGGAAAAGACCACGAGAAGCCTCAGTACAGCTATCCTGGCTGGTTCAGCATGTTGTTTGCTGCTGGTATGGGAATAGGCTTAATCTTTTGGGGTGTAAGTGAACCTTTGATGCATTACTTAGCGCCACCGGAACACATCCAGCCGGCGACCGGTGAGGCGGCGAGTTTTGCCATGACTTATAGTTTCTTCCACTGGGGGGTCCACCCCTGGGCCATTTATATTATCATGAGCTTGTCCATTGCCTATTTCTCATTCCGACGCGGAATGCCTCCGCTTATAAGCTCTTGTTTTTATCCTTTATTAGGCGAAGGCATTTATAGATTCCCTGGTTACTTGATTGATATTTTGGCAGTATTTGCGACCATTTTTGGTGTGGCGACTTCCCTTGGACTGGGTGCCACGCAAATCCATACAGGATTGACAGCCCTTTTGGGATTCCCCGAAGGAATTGAATATACGCTGATTATCATATTGGCTGCCACGGTGCTGTACATGATTTCAAGTGTGGTGGGTCTGGATAAAGGCATTCAGGCTTTGAGTAAGCTGAATATTTTTTTGGCACTAATTTTAATGGGCTTAATGATGGTCCTTGGCCCGACCTCTTATATATTCAATATATTTACCACCACCATTGGCTCTTACACCAACCAGATACTGGAGATGAGTTTGGATGCCAACCCCTTTATCGGTCATGAGTGGCTGGAATCTTGGACACTTTTTTACTGGGCGTGGTGGATTTCCTGGTCGCCTTTTGTGGGCATGTTTGTGGCGCGTATTTCTCGTGGCAGGACCATCAAAGAGTTTATCCACGGTATTTTACTTGTCCCTGCACTGATGACGTTTCTGTGGTTCAGTGTCTTTGGCGGCTCAGGCTTACACATGCAGATGGAGGAAGGCATAGGGATCGCTGAGATTGCCCGCGCGGACGAATCAGAGGCCTTGTTTTTCTTATTCGAACATATTCCCATGGGCGCCGTTTTTTCAGTTGTTGCATTAATATTGCTTTTCGTATTTTTTATCACCAGTGCCGATTCGGCTACCTTTGTACTGGGAATACTTACATCTCAGGGGAGTATGGATCCCCCGTTTTTCAAAAAACTGGCATGGGGCATTTGCCAGTCGGGGATTGCAATTGCGCTGCTGGTCTTAGGCGGCATCATTGCCCTCCAACAAATGGCCATCAACGCGGCGCTCCCTTTTTCCATTATCATGCTGTTGATGTGCTATAATCTCTATTCGGCACTTCAAGAAGAACCGATCGTTACTTTAAGCAAAGATTTTTTAACAGGGAAAGAGAGTGAATAAAAAAATCTATATATCTGTTATATTATTGGTCCCGTTTAATTGGTCGTCTGATTGTTGGATGTGTCCTTGCATGGAAAAAACAATCTAAACGAACTTCCTTCTTTAAGGGTGGAAGAGACTGCCACATCCCCTCCCATGGTTTCCGTCCACTCCTTTACCAGGGCCAACCCCAGGCCGCTGCCGCCGGTTTGTCGGTCCCTGGCGTCTTCTGCACGGTAAAATCGCTCAAAAATGTAAGGCAGTTTATTTTTAGGTATTCCAGGACCTGTATCGGTCACCTCTATGACCGCCTGGTTTTCTACATTGTTTTTGTATATAGAAAATATGACCCTACCGGAGTCCGTGTAATTGACAGCGTTTTTTAACAGGTTTTTAATCGCAGCCATAAGAAATTTTTCATCTCCCATTATATACATAGCTTTGTCAGGCAGATTCGCTTCAAAATCGAGGGCTTTGTTTGAAGCCAGGGCTCTGCCAAATTTAGCTGCTTTTTCTCCCAGATGGTTTAATTCCAAACGTTTTTGTTCCATGGGCACCTGTTGAAAATTCACTAAGGCTAATTGGTGCAGTTCTTCAGTGAGATCATCCAAGCGCTCTAGTTCATCCAGGGTGGATTGAAGATTTTCTTGACCGGGTGGCAGTATTCCATCTTGAAAAGCTTCCAGGTACCCCTTAATAGAAGCGACTGGATTTCTAAGCTCATGGGAAATATCCTGGGTCAATTTTTCTTTGAGGTAATTTGTTTGTTCTATAGCCTCGGCCATGGAATTGAAGCTGCCCGCCAATTGTTTCAGTTCTTCGGGCCCATTAACAGGCGCGCGCTGAGAAAAGTGCCCATTTTTAATTTTTTCTGCCGCTTGTATGAGTTTTTCTACCGGCCTGGATATTGTAAACGAAATCAAAGAACTTACAATCAACGAAATAACCAGGGCGATGCCACCCCCGGCCAAAATTGTCCCTGTAAGCTGAGAGATAAAATCCAATTCTTCTGAAGTATAAAAATCGGCTCCTCGATCCAATGAGGTTAAGAGTATTTCACCAGCAGGTGTGCCGTTTATTTCTATTGGATAGGAGAAAATCGTTTGATCCATTCCGTTTTCGCTAACATCCCCTTGAGTTATATCAGCTTCTAGCTTTTCCCTGACCTCTTTCTCATTGTTATTTGTGCCTCTTTCCGGCCCTCGGTTAGACCCCTCCATCGGTCCTCTTATCTGGTCATGCATGGGTTGATTATGCATTGGCCCTCTTGGTCCATGTGTGTCCCCGGAGTCATAAATGACATTGTCTTCCATATCTGTAATTAAAATGCGTGTGTTGTGGGTGGAGGCAATATGATTTAGGGTATGCCTAACTTCCCTAGAATCCTCCTCATTTTCAGCGGCAGTTTGGATGATTTCGTTGACGTTTTCAGCGATGTTTTCCAGCTCCCTGGCTTCAGCACTGCGGATATAGCTGGTGAAAGCTTCATCCAGAGTAAAATTTATATACAAACCCGCTATAATTATCATGCCAGCGCTGACAATCCAGAGGGCTAAGAATATCCGAAAAAAAAGTTTATTAAACATACGCTCACCGCCTTGTTGTTTCGAATAGCGTAATATCATACTTACACAAGAGGTTTAGTTTTCATGGTTCAATTTTGGCAAATTTGTAGCCGGTTCCAAATACAGTTAATATAAAAATTGGTTTTTTGGGCTCTGGTTCAATTTTATGGCGCAAATTTTTGATATGGGCATCGACGGTTCGGGGGTCTCCTTCCCATAAAAAGCCAAATATTCTTTCAGCCAGGAATTCTCTGGAAAAAATCCTTCCCGGATGCGTGGCCAGCGTGACTAGAATGTTGTATTCTGTAGGAGTTAAAAATAGCTGTTTCTCCTTGAGATAAACTTGATGGGATAGGGTATTGATAAGCAGATCCCCTAACTGAATGATATCTTGCTGGACTCGCCCCGGTGTTTTTTGTATCCGCCTGAAGATGGTTTTTACCCTGGCAGTAACCTCCCTGGGGCTAACAGGTTTGACCAGGTAATCATCGGCTCCTATACCTAGCCCGGTTATTTTTTCTTCTTCCTTTCCTTTTGCGGTAAGCATTATAATTGGTATATCGCTTTCTTTTCGAACGGCTCGGGCAATTTCTTCCCCAGAAAGGCCTGGCAGCATTAAGTCTAAAATCAGTAACTCGGGCGCGTTTTCGCGAAAAAACTGCAATCCTTTATGGCCATCATGAGCAACGGTGACATTAAATCCTTCATTTTCCAGGTAGGCAGACATGACTTTGGCTAAACTCTTTTCATCTTCTACGATTAGTATATGGTTATTATTAAAAGCATGTACATCATTTGGATCATGAAAACCGCTTTTGGTCTCAATCACTCACATCATCCCCTTATTTCTTTAAATTTGAGTGTAAAGCATATTCCTTTAAAACTCAACAAAAAGTTGTGGTGCTGATCGCCTGCCCTGTGACAGGAAATAATTCGAAAAGCGCATATTTTACAAGAAACTGCAGCAGAAAGCCAACTGCTTTAGTTGCATAAATACCTCCTAGTATAAATTATTTATCATGAAAATAGGTGAACAGCTCTCCAATGGGGAGACCGGCAAATTTTACGCCTGTGTATTTTTTGAGCAGTTCTTCCCTGGCTTCTTCCAGGTGCTTAGAAGTTATTCCGTGGTTAATGGATTGGGAGGCTTCAATATAAGCAGCCATTTCATCGCATGCTTTTATCATTTTACCATCCAGTGGGGAATATTTATCTTCGTTATAATTTTGATTAATAGTTTCAGTATCTGTTTCTTGATAGCCAGCTTCGGTTTTTACTAACGTAACGAATTCGCTGTCCAGAAAAAACTTCATTTCTTTGTGCCAGTCTCGAGGCAAGAGGGGTAAAATGCGTTCTTCAACCTGTCGGTTTTCTATTTTTTTGATCAAATTATCCAGGCCTTTTACAGAGCGTTTGACCGGTGAAATAATATCCCGGGTCAGAACTTCTGGAAGATCATGGAACAGAGCGGTAAAATAATTGTTATATTTTCTTTTTTTACAGGCGTTCAGTTCCAGGGAGCACAGGTAGGAAATAACAGCAACCAACAGCATATGACCTAAAACAGAAGTTTCTGGCACCCGGGGGGAATGTGCCCAGCGCTTTTGAAACCGTAATTGCCCTACCAGGTCTATAAACCGGTATGTTTTATTCTTTAATTCTAATTTTTGAACCCCGCTTAAACTATAATGATCCTCCAGTTCGTTCTCTATTTTTCTCTTTGTTTCTTCAATACCGTATAATTGGTTGTTTAGTTGGAAAATATGTTGAAACTCCCATTTTGTGGCCAGATAGTGGGAGGCGTGCAAAATACTTTTTTCCAGTGGCGCGTAATGGTCATCTAGTAAATATCTTCTAAACCTGCCACCCAGATTATCAGCTGTGGGTGAGAGTCTGTGCTTCAATTTTTCCCATACCCATTCTTTCAATTCTCTGCCGCTTTCCTCCATAAGGCGGTTGTAAATGGGCGGTTTAATATCTGTCAAGACCACCCGTTGAAGAAACTCAAACATACCACCTTCGATTAAATCGCCCCAATTTACGGTTGAGTTTTTTTCGCTTTCCTCAAATTTGCCGATGATATAAGCCAAGACCATTTTATGAGCTTGTTTATCTAGTTCCACGAAGTTGTGTGGGCGGAGATGATCGTTCCACCTCTGAATATGCGCAGCTTCGAATAAGGTCTCCAGCAGCTCTCCTTTTATCAATGAAATTACCTCCAATCTATTTAAATTTAATACGGTGACACTGTCATTCATTGATTTCTCTGATACAAACACAAATTGACGCACGCACAAATTCATTTATTTTTTTCCATATATGTAGCAGGAAAACCTGCTTTAACGGATAAAATAATTCAATAACCGGGATTTAACATCCAAATTTTGTTGAAAGCACTTTGTGGATTAATAATTAAAGAAATCTCATAAAGATCCTTTAAAGGTATTAACCAAATTTTGAGAGGTGAATCAACATGATTGTTCTGCTTTCTCCCAGTAAAACCATGGACTTTGAAAGGAGCGCTCCGATGGATCGGGCCCGGGTTCGGGATCCCCTATTTCAAAATGAAGCATTAGAGCTTGTACGGGAACTTCGTCAGTACAACGTTGAGGAATTGGCAAATTTGATGAATATGAGCCGCGAACTTGCACGAATCAATAAAGAGCGATTTGAAAATTTTTCCCAGAACCCAGGTGCGGACAGAGTACAGCCAGCAATATTTGCGTATCAGGGCAGTGTGTACCAAGAAATAGAAGTGGAAAGCCTTCATTCAGATCAGCTTGAATTTTCGCAAAAGCATTTGAGGATCATATCCGGGTTGTATGGCATACTGCGCCCAATGGATGGTATTCAACCCTATCGTTTGGAGATGAGTACTAAATTACAAATAGGCGAGCATAAAAACCTTTATCAGTTTTGGCAAAACAAATTAACCCGCTGTATACAGGAAGCACTTGAAGAACTCCAGGAGGATACAGTGATCAACTTGGCTTCGAAAGAATATTATCAGGCTATTGATTTCAAGGCACTGAATGCCAGAGTGGTAACGCCTGTGTTTAAAAATTTAAAAAATAATACGTACAAAGTGATCGGCGTATTAGCTAAAAAAGCAAGAGGGAAAATGACGCGGGAAATAATCAGACAAAAAATTAACAAACCAGACCAATTAACGGGTCTTTCCTTAGGCGGTTATCGGTATTCTGCCGAATACAGTAAAAAAAACCAGCTGGTCTTTTTAAAAGATTGAAAGGAGCGTGAACGATTCAGGTTAGAAGTCCCCAGGTCTTTGTGGACAAATTTTTATATAAATACGTTTTGATTTTACCTGATTTAACAGTTATCTGGCATAAGAAAGGAGTTTTACAGAATGCAGCTCGGTAGGTTCAAACAATATTTAAAAAATAAAGACATCGAAATATCTGTAAGACGTTATGGGATTGATGCCCTGGGTTACATGGCGCTTGGTTTGTTTGGTTCATTAATTGTTGGGTTAATATTAAGGGAGATTGGTGATAAACTGGGAATACCTTTCCTGGTCGAAGAAGTTTGGCCCTTGGCCCAACAGATGACAGGCCCGGCCATTGCTGTGGCAGTAGCTTATGGATTGAAGGCGCCACCCCTGGTGATTTTTGCCTCAGCTGTTACTGGTATGGCTGGCGCGGAATATGGGGGGCCAGCAGGAGCTTTGATCGCCGCTGTTGTTGGTGCGGAGCTTGGCAAGCTCATATCAAAAGAAACCAAGATAGACATTGTAGCGACACCTGCGGTTACTCTGATTAGCGGTGTATTTGTCGGCAATAGAGTAGGCCCGTGGGTGGATTGGTTGATGCGAGAAGTAATTGGTGAATTTATCATGTATGCCACCGAACTCCATCCCATTCCTATGGGGAGCATAATCGCTGCAGTTATGGGCCTCCTGTTAACATTTCCTGTTAGCAGTGCAGCGGTCTCAATTATGCTGGGATTGGAAGGCATAGCGGCTGGTGCTGCAGCAGTTGGGTGTTCTTGCCAGATGATTGGATTTGCTGTGACCAGCTATCGAGAAAACAAGATTGGGGGGTTGGTTTCTCAAGGGTTGGGAACTTCTATGCTGCAGATCCCTAACATTGTTAAAAATCCTTTGATACTTATCCCGCCTACGCTCGCATCCGCTATCCTGGGGCCTTTTGTGACTACAATTTTCCCCATGGAAAATCTACCAGAAGGTGCGGGAATGGGGACCAGCGGATTAGTAGGGCAGTTTGGCGCCTTAGCCGCTATGGATCAAGCAGGGTTCAGTATGGTTGAAATATTTTCTCGAATCGCCATGTTTCATTTTATTTTTCCAGCTATTTTAGCTTTGATTGTTTCAGTTATTATGCGTCGGCAGGGATGGATAGAAAGCGGGGAAATGAAATTAGAGTTGTAATGATTGGTTAATACCAATCATTACAACTCCTTATTCCAGACAACTCCTTATTCCAGCTGGAACTTTGAATTTCTGATTTGGTAACCATTGTTTAGAATACGATCCAAATTCAATCTGAATCTAACTCCAACCTCTTCCTTAATCCTCGTCATCATCACTACCATCTTCAGTATCTCCATCGCTGTCTTCTTCCTCTAGGCCGTCCTCTTCTGCATCTTCCGATTCAGCATTATTTTGGTCCTCTTCTTCATTTTCTTCTGGTTCTTCATTGTCTTCCTCGTTTTCTTCTTTGCCTTCAGTATCCTCTGATTCCTTTTCATCTTCGGATTCGTCACCATTTTCATTATCTTCTTCCTCATCGTCCCCATTTAAGAAATCGAGGAAACCGTTTTCTTCCTCGTCTTCCTCGTCTTCTTCATCATCTTCAATAATAACATCTTCTTCGGTTATATCAGGTATGTCTTCTTCGGTATGGATTTCACACAGTTCTTCTTCGTCGGGCGGCATCAGACCTTTGTCTGCCGTGGTTCTGCCGGCACCATGTGTCCAGCGATTGTCTGTGGTTTTCGGCTCTTCTCTATCTAAAAAGATCTTTTTTTCAGTGGTCTCTGAAGGACAATATTCAGCAGCCAGGTACTCGCCGTTTTCATCTGTTTCATCATGATCACCATGAAGCAGGAGTTCTTCTTCAGTTACTCCCAATTCCTCCAAGAGTTTTTCCTGTTCATCCTCGTCCAGGTTTTCGTATTCCTCTACGATATCCAGGTGTTCGTAGGGATTTTCTGCTGTGCATATTTCTTTTTCAACAAACATATCGCATTCATCACTGGGGACCTCCCCTGCTGGAAAATAGTCGTAGGTGATATAACCATCGGGTGTGTGCTCACTTGGGCGCTTTCCTGAAGCTTCACTCAGTGCGACAGGTCCCGCGATACCGTCGGGCATACTAAAATCATCGGGATTTTTGCCCTCCATGGCTCGGGTCATAATGTCCTCAGTAACGCTAATGGTATAATGGGTCCTATTATCCACAGTATAGGGGCCTTCATCGTAGCCTAGCCAAAAGGAAGTTACCACATGGGGCGTATAGGTTACCAGCCAAGCATCTCTTAAATTTTGGGATGTCCCGGTTTTTGCAGCGGCCGGGAAGTCAAGATTTAAAGCGCCAGCCGTACCGTGATTGACCACGTCAGAAAGAATATCCGTTATCAACCAGGCGGTTTCTTCTGATAATACTGGTTGGGGATTCGGGTCGTGTTCGTAGATCACATTGCCGCGACGGTCTTCTATCTTGGTAATGGTGTGATGGTCAATATTAACCCCTTGATTTGCCAGGGTACTGTAGGCCTCAGTGATTTCAAAAGGCTTTACTCCCCGGGTGAGCCCGCCGATCGCCGCTGCCTGGTTGTAATAATCTTCCTCAACAAAGGTATTGATCCCGAGGTCTACGGCATAATCTAGCCCAATTTCCCGGTTTAATTCGTCTTCAAAAACTTTAACAGCAGGGACGTTGTAAGAATAAACCAGGGCTTCTCTTACGGTTACCAGCCCCTTAAAAGTGCGGTTAAAGTTTTCCGGTGCGTAGGTTCCGCCCCCTGAATCCCATACAGTAGGAGCGTCATCGATGACGGAACCAGGATACTTGAGCCCTTCTTCAAATGCCGGTGCGTAGACATTGATTGGTTTCATGGCAGAACCGGGAGATCGTGTACTGCTCACTCGATTGTATACATTATGAAGTCCGTAATCTCGCCCGCCAACTAGGGCTCTCACACGACCTGTATCTGGTTCTGCAACTACCAGTGCACTTTGCGGCTGCACAACGCCATCCTCATCTTCCCAGGTTTCAGGATAATTATTGGGATCGTCAATAACTTCCTGCGCATGCGTCTGAAGGTCTCGATCAATTGTGGTATGAATGGTTAAACCATGATAATATAATAAATCTTCTGCTTCTTGCACTTCTTCAGGCAGACCATCCATATCCTCCATTTTATCTCGTAAAATGGGCAGTGCTTCTTCATTGATCACGTAATCTATAAAATGTGGGTACGGATAATCATCTTCCGGTACCTTGGCCAGCATGTCATCGAGCTCTCGATTTAGTGCTGTTCGGAATTCCCTTTCACTGATCAATTCTAGTTCCCTCATAAGCCTTAAAACAGTGTTTTTTCTATCTTCTGCCAAATCGGGGTTTCTGTGAGGCGAAAGTTCGCCTGGATGTCGGATGATCGCAGCGAGTAAAGCCCCTTCTTCCGTATCGAGTTCGCTGACATCTTTATCAAAGTAAAAGTGACTGGCTGCTTGAATTCCGTAAGCGTTATGATGAAAATACGTGGCATAATTTAAATAAAATTCCATAATTTCATCTTTTGTGTAGTGCCTTTCCAGATGTAGTGCCAGCCAGGCTTCATGTATTTTTCTTTCCAGCAGCTGTTCAGGGGAAAGGAATGCGTTTTTTACTAGCTGCTGTGTAATAGTGCTGCCGCCTTGACTGCCCACAAAAGGGTTGCCAGTTTCTTGAAAATTGTTTACGGCTGCCCTGGTGATTCCCCGGATATCTACACCGGGATGTTCGTAAAAACGGGCGTCTTCAATAGCAATGAACGCATTCTTGACGTCCTCTGGCACTTCCTCTATAGATATCTCTTCGCGATACTGTTCCCGGTCAAGCTGAATTATTTCGTTGCCATCAGGGTCCTTAATCACTGAGGGTACGCCTGCTTCGATGTTTTCCGGATTGAATTCTGGAACATCCTGAAGTGCGCTCACTGTCATGCCTACAGCAATACCGCCCCCTAGAAACAAAACGGTCAGCAGTAGTACAAACAATAACTTAATAATGCCCAATAAATTTACTTTAAGTCTCCTTTTTTTGCTGCTGTTTTCTGTTTCATTGTCTTCATTTTCGCTTTCCTCATAAGTAGATCCAGGGTCGGTATATTGTTTAGGGGGAGTTTTCTTTTTGTCAAATCTGCGTTTCGGTTTTCTCTTTTGATTCGCACCTTTTTCACTTGCATTACTTGCGTTTTTTCTTTGCCGTCGTTTATCAGGGATAGTATCCCCTCCTAATATAGATGATTAACTAATTGTACACTTAATGGTACACACTATTTATTTCTACTCATTTCAAATTATTGTTTCAAGTTATACCAATGTTTATTTTGCTTACCCCTGCATTTAAATTATACTATGACTTAAAAAATTAAAAAAGCGACGCAGCCCGTAAACATTTTGTAAATGATTCATATATTCCTGGCAATACCCTCTTGTCATGTTATATCATAATAGACAAAGAAGCATTCGTAAAGAGTTTTTATTGAATGTGATAATCGGTTCTGTATGATGGTTGAGTTATTGAGTTGATCAAAATAAATGGCGTTGACCGTTTG